>NZ_JABEPH010000150.1:0-13064 GCF_013004495.1 Rhizobium sp. SEMIA 4085 | reverse complement strand
CCGAGATCGGCTGTGTCATCGGTGAAGTAGATGACGAGGTTGCCGGATTGCCCGGGCCAGAGCGTGCCGGTCGGATTTTTAAAGCGCGCCTTCGCGAGGATCGTGCCGGAAGCAGTGTCGACCGTATTGTCATAGAAGCTGATCGCGCCGCGGCGCACGCTGCCCTTCGTCGAATCCGGTGTGGTCGTGACCTCGACGGGTCCGCTGGCGAGCGATTGCTTCAACTGGCGCAGATCGCGCTCCTGCAGATGGAATTTCACATAAATCGGATCATATTGGGCAATCGTCACGATCGCCGTTCCGGCACCGACGAAAGCTCCAGGGCTGACCGCGATGTCGCCAAGGCGGCCGTCGAAAGGCGCGCGGATTTGCGTGTGCTCGAGCAGAACCTGATCGGAGGCGAGTGAGGCCCTGTCGGCTTCGACGGTGGCGGCAGCCGTGTCGCGAGCGGCCTTGGCCTGGTCGTAGCTCTGCCGTGTGCCGGCCTTTTGCGCCAGGAGATCGGCTGCGCGTGTGAGAGCGGTTTCGGCTTCCGAGAGCGTCGCTGTGTCTCGGATGATCGTCGCGTTGTCCTTGTCGACGGCTGCTTGCGCCGGCCGGTCGTCGAGCTTGGCGATCAGGTCGCCTTGCTTGACCGTGGCGCCGTCGGTCGCGACGATCGACGTGACAAGGCCCTGTTCCTGCGCGGCGATCGTGGTGGTGTTTTCGGCTTCCGCCCACCCCGAGGCCGTGACGTCTCGCGGCAGCACTGTCTTTACGGCGGCGACTGTTTTCACGAGCGTCGGGCCGCTGCCCCCCCGCCGGTTATGCTGCCCGCCGCCTTGCTGGCCCACTTGCGCCTTGCCGCCTTGTTGCGCAGGCGCACTGACCAACTGCGAGACGTAGGGAAACTGGTCGACGATTCTGTTTCCGAATTGCCAAACGCTGACGGCAGTAACCGCAATAATGCTGAAGGTAATCCAAAATATCTTCATGTGTGAGACCGGTCTTGACGGGTTGCACGACGTTTCCGGTCCCGATTGAGCCGCCCATATTGCGGCGCAAAAAAGACATAATCCGCCGGACGCACTCACTAAGTGGTTATAATAGCTTAAATTTTTGTAATGATCGGCGTGGCGTCCACCTCGCGCTTGCGGTCAAACCGAACGCGCCGCACCGCCGTCGCAACGGATCAGTGAGCCGGTGATGTAGCTCGCCGGCTGGCTGCAGAGGAAAGCGGCGGTTGCTGCGAATTCTTCGACCTTGCCATAGCGGCCAACCGGAATGCGCGCTTCCTTGTCGCTGCGGATGTCTTCCATGCTTTTGCCGGTGCGCTTGGCGGCCGCGCCGTCAAGCTCGTCGAGGCGTCCGGTGAGGATGCTGCCCGGCAAGAGCAAATTGGCCGTCACGCCGTGGCTTGCAACTTCCGAGGCGAGCGTCTTCGACCAGCCGGCAAGAGCAGGGCGCAGCGTATTGGAAAGCGCCAAATTGGCGATGGGCTCTATGACGCCGGACGAGGCGACGGTGAGAATGCGGCCCCACCCTTGCGCCTTCATGCCCGGAAGCAAGGCGTTGGTCAGGGAAATGACGCGCAGCACCATCGAGAAGAAATAAGTCTCGAGCTTCTCGGGCGTCATGTCCTCGGTCGTCCCAGGCGTCGGGCCGCCGGTATTGTTCACGAGAATATCCAGGCCGGCGAACTTTTCCTTGACGGCGGCAGTCACCGTCTCGACGAATTTCTCGTCAGCCAGATCAGCCCAGATCCAGTCGGCCTTGCCGTTGCCCTCGGCGTTGATCGCCTTGCAGTTGGCCTCCAACTGCTCACCGCTGCGGCCGCACAGAAGTACGTTTGCGCCTTCACGTGCGAGTGCGATCGCAATGCCATGGCCAAGCCCGCGCGACGAAGCCAGAACGAGTGCGCGTTTGCCGTCGATTCCGAGATCCATGATGTCCTCCAGATGCATCGGCTTCTGTATAAGGCGCAGCCGACGGAAAAGGGAAGAGTCCTTCTACCGAAGAACAATTGACGTTAACGTAAGCGTTATATAATCTTGCGGTGGAGGAGATATTGATTGTGCGAATTGGAGGATCGGCTGTCGCTTCCCGGCTCGACAATGCTTTCCGGTTTTGACAAGACAATGACCCGACAAGGGGATTATGGCCGCGTGGGCGGTCGAGCGGAGACGGATGAATGACCGAGACGACTGAGCTGCCGGAACGTGAGTCGATGGAATTCGACGTTGTGATCGTCGGTGCCGGGCCTGCCGGCCTGTCTGCCGCGATCCGACTGAAGCAGGTCAATCCGGAGCTTTCCGTCGTCGTGCTCGAAAAGGGGGCGGAAGTCGGCGCCCATATCCTGTCGGGCGCCGTCATCGATCCGATCGGCATCGACCGGCTGCTGCCGGATTGGCGCAGCCAAGGCGATCATCCCTTCAAGACCGAGGTGACCGCCGATCATTTCCTGGTGCTCGGTCCGGCTGGTTCCGTCCGCCTGCCGAATGTGCTGATGCCGCCCTTGATGAACAACCACGGCAACTACATCGTATCGCTCGGGCTTGTCTGTCGCTGGCTCGCCACGAAGGCCGAAGAACTCGGCGTCGAGATCTATCCGGGGTTTGCCGCAACCGAGGTGCTCTACAACGACGAAGGTGCGGTGATCGGGGTGGCCACCGGCGATATGGGCATCGAGAAGAACGGCGAGCCCGGCCCAAGTTTTGCCCGCGGCATGGAACTGCTCGGCAAATACACGCTGATCGGCGAAGGCGTGCGCGGCTCGCTCGCCAAGCAGCTGATCGCCAAGTTCGACCTTTCGAAGGGCCGCGAGCCGCAGAAGTTCGGCATCGGCCTCAAGGAGCTCTGGCAGGTCAAGCCCGAGCACCACAAGCCTGGCCTGGTGCAGCATTCCTTCGGCTGGCCGCTCGGCTTGAAGACCGGCGGCGGCTCGTTCCTCTATCATCTGGAAGACAACCTCGTCGCCGTCGGCTTCGTCGTGCATCTCAACTACAAGAACCCCTATCTCCATCCGTTCGAGGAGTTCCAGCGCTTCAAGACGCATCCGGCGATCCGCGCCACCTTCGAGGGTGGCAAGCGGCTCTCTTACGGTGCCCGTGCCATCACCGAGGGCGGCTACCAGTCGGTGCCGAAGCTTTCCTTTCCCGGCGGCGCGCTGATCGGCTGTTCGGCGGGCTTCGTCAATGTGCCGCGCATCAAGGGCAGCCACAATGCCGTGCTGTCGGGCATGCTGGCGGCCGACAAGATCGCCGAAGCGATCGCTTCGGGCCGCGCCAACGACGAAGTCGTCGAAATCGAAAACGACTGGCGCAAGAGTGATATCGGCAAGGACTTGAAGAAGGTCCGCAACGTCAAGCCGCTCTGGTCGAAGTTCGGCACGGCCGTCGGCGTGGCGCTCGGCGGTCTCGACATGTGGACCAACACGCTGTTCGGCTTCTCCTTCTTCGGCACCCTCGGCCATGGCAAGACCGATGCCCAGTCGCTGGAGCCGGCCGCCCAGCACACAAAGATCGACTATCCGAAGCCGGATGGCGTCTTGACCTTCGATCGTCTGTCCTCGGTGTTCCTGTCGAACACCAATCACGAGGAAGACCAGCCGGTCCATCTACAAGTCAAGGACATGGCGTTGCAGAAATCGTCCGAGCACGACATCTATGCCGGACCGTCGGCGCGCTACTGTCCGGCCGGCGTCTATGAATGGGTGGAGAAGGACGGCAAGGACACCTTCGTCATCAACGCCCAGAACTGCGTCCACTGCAAGACCTGCGACATCAAGGACCCCAACCAGAACATCAACTGGGTCCCGCCCCAGGGCGGCGAGGGGCCGGTCTATCCGAATATGTGAGGTCAACACAAGGAGCCCGGCAAACGCTGGGCTCCTCTGTGTCGGGGCTCATTCAGCGGTGACGGACGGCAATGCCCGTCGACAATGCCACGCCGATCCCTGTGATGACAGCGGCTGCGATTTCCGCCAGGCCGATTTCCTCGCCCAGCAGGAATCCGCCGCCAAGCGTTGCCAACACCGGCGTGATCGCCGTAAAGGCAGCCGCCTGCGTGCCGCCCAGCGTTCTGACGGCGGTGCCGTAGGCAACCATGGCGACAATGCCGGACAGGATGCCCTGGCTTACGGGCTGCAGTCCGAGATCTCCAGCGCTTGCCCGGGTCAGCGAGGTGCCGAAGCCGGCGGCAAGCGCTGCAATGATCAGGAACGACCAGATGGCGATCAGTGCGCTCGCCTGGACGGCGGTGAGCCCGCTGCGGCGGAAGGCGTGCGTATAGCTTGCCCAAAGGACGGCGCCGGCCGGCAAAAGCACGAAGCTCGTCCATGGCAGCGATGCATCCGAAAGGCTCTGCACAAGCAGGATCAGCACGCCGCAGACGATCGCGGCGAGGCCGAGCTTGCGGGTAATATCCGGCCGCTCCCCGAAGATGAATATGCCGATGAGTGCCGTCGCAAGCGGCATTGAGCCGCCGAGCAGGATGCCCGACGAACCTGCCGGGGTCGCATGGATGGCAAGTGTGGTGACGAGAAAGAAGACAGCGCCTGCGCCGGACACCATCAATGCCAGCAGATGCAGCGCAACGCCCTTCGGCAGCAGGCCGGTCTTGAGCCAAACGGGCGAAAGGGCAAGCGCAGGAATGCCGTAGCGGATCAGTCCGATATCGATCGAGCCGAGCGGCGTTGCTGCGCTGTGGCGGGTCGCAAGAAGCCACGTCGCCCAGATGAGCACCGTGACGGTTGCGCCCGCGTAACCGGCGATGAGGGATGGGGATTTCTGGTTGGCGATGCTGAAGCTGGTCATCGGTCTATCCTTTCTTGTCATTCGGTGTGCTGTCCGACCAAGAAAAAGATAGGCCCGATGGTCAGGGCATGTCCTTGCTATCTGTAGCGCCAAAAACATGCTAGTAGCAATAATCTGCCAACAGTAAGGGCTGAAATTGGAAAATATGCCAAATCTTGATAAATTCGATCTGGCCATCCTCGAATGCCTGCAGGAGGATGCACGCGCCACCAACGTCGAAATCGCCGAAAAGGTAAACCTCTCGCCGTCGCCCTGCCTGCGGCGGATCCGCAACCTGGAAAAAGCAGGTGTGATCCGCGGCTACCGCGCCGATATCGACCGAAAGGAAGTGGGGCTGGGGCTGACGGTCTTCGTCGAGTTCAAAGTGGCCCATCACAGCCGTGAGAATTCGCAATCCCAGCAGGCGGCCCTCCTTGCGATCCCGGAGATCGTTTCCTGTTTCCTGATTTCTGGAAGCGCGGATTTTCTGGCAGAGGTCGTGGTGGAGGATCTTGCTGCCTACGAGCGGCTTCTCACCGATACCTTGCTGACGCTGCCGAACGTCAGCGATATCCGCTCGAACTTTGCAATCCGCAGCATGAAGACCCACGGGCCTTTGAAGCTGCCCAGGGGGAGGTAGATCTGCACGCTCGCCAAGTCAGCCGGTGAGGCAGACGGAGGCAACATGTGAGCGAGCCTTGGTGGTGCCGAGAGCTCACCGTGGATTTTCTGTCCTTGTGACAGGAATCCAGCCATGGGGCTCCGCCCGTGACCCTTTGCATGGCGCTGCTGGATCCGACACGGCAACGTTGTGCATGCCGCTCGTCTCCTTGCTCGCTCCTTCGTCGCTCAACCCTTACCCGCTCTGAGGACGAGCCACCCAGTCCCCTTCTTTGCCAGAAGAAGGAAAATAGCCTGCCTAAAGCAACGTCCCGCTAAGGATGAGCAGGGCCACGGAGAAGTAGATCACCAGGCCGGTCACGTCGACCAGCGTCGCGACGAACGGTGCCGACGCGCTGGCGGGGTCCAGGCGAAGCCTTTGCAGCAGGAACGGCAGCATCGAGCCGCAGAGCGAGCCGAAGGTGACGATGCCGATCAGCGCGGCGAAGACGGTGAGGCCGACGAGCAGCCAATGCTCGCCGTAGTCGTAGAGGCCGATTTTCTGCCACAGCACGATGCGGCCGAAGCCGACGAGCCCGAGGATGGTGCCAAGCACGACACCGGTCGGCAACTCGTGCAAGAGCACGCGCCACCAATCCGAAAGCTTGAGCTCGCCGAGCGCCAGGGCACGAATGATGAGCGACGTCGCCTGCGATCCGGAATTGCCGCCCGAGCTCATGATGAGAGGGACGAAGAGCGTCAGCACGATCGCCTTCTCCAACTCCCCTTCGAAATACTGCATGGCGCTTGCCGTCAGCATCTCGCCGAGGAAAAGGGCCGAAAGCCAGCCGGCCCGTTTGCGGATCATGCCGAAAAAGCCGATCTTCATGTAAGGCTTGCCGAGGGCTTCCATACCGCCGAACTTCTGGGCGTCCTCGGTCGTATCCGCGATCATCGTGTCGATAACGTCATCGACGGTGACGATGCCGAGCATGTGGCCGTCGTCGCTGACGACCGGCAGCGCCAGCAGATTATGCTTGCGGATCAGCCGGGCGACGTCCTCCTGCGTCATCAGCGGATCGCAGCGAACGAGGCCGCCCTTGTGCGCGACGGAGAAAACCGAAGCCTGCGGTTCGCCGGTGATGAGGCGGCGCAGTGTCACGACATTGGTCAGCCGCTGCGTTGCCGCGTCGAGGACGTAGATCGCATAGACCGTCTCGCGCGAGCGCTCGACCTGGCGAACATGGTCGAGCGTCTCGGCAACGGTCCAGGCGTCCGGCACGCTGACGAACTCAGTCGTCATGATGCTGCCGGCCGTGCGCGGCGGATAGCCCATCAGGTGCTTGACGGCGAGCGCTGTCGTGCGGTCGAGCTTTGTAAAGAGGATCGCGCGGGAATCCTCGTCCAATTCATGGAAGAGATCGGCGACACGATCGTTTGCGGTGGCGTTGAGCAGCCGCGCGGCATGCTCGACCGGCATCTCGGCGAGGATTGCGGCAGCGTTGTGCAGCTCCGGCCTGGCGAGAATGCGGACGGCCTTCTGCTGCGGAAGCGTGGTGAGGACGGCCGCTGCCTCCGGGATGTCGAGTATGTTGAGACGCTCGACGCGCTCTGCGGTGGTGACCGCTCCGAGGCTGTCGTGGGTGAAGAAACGGGCAGCATGGCCTGCCCGCAGGGGGAAGCGATTGATGTTCACTGGCTCGCCTTTCCGTCGATCCGCCGCAGCGTCCGGCGGGCGAGCCCGACAGGAGTCGGTCAGCGCACGGCGGCCGCGTACGGCAAGGGCAATCGACTGCTACTGTCGCTTGGCATCGGGTTGGCTCCGTTGATTTTCCGCGGAAAAGGGCTGTCATCCGCGTGCCGTAAGACCTGCTCCTCCGATCGAGAAAAGTCAAGCGGCGTTGGTTTGTGAGTACAATGGCGCACACGGGGTGCGGCAATATGCGTGGATTATCGATGCTGGTCAGAAGCCGGCGAGTACTGCCTTGCCCTTCATCCTGCCGCTCTCGACCATCGAATGCGCCTTCTTCATATTGGCGGCATTGATCGCACCGACGATTTCGCTGAGTGTCGTGCGGATATTGCCGGCATCGACAAGCTCCGACACCTTGTTGAGGAGGTTATGCTGCTCGATCATATCGGGCGTCGAAAAGAGCGGCCGTGTGAACATCAGCTCCCAATGCACCGAAACGGCCTTGCGCTTGAAGGGCACGACGTCGAGGGACGTCGGATCGTCGATCAGCGCGAAACGGCCCTGCGGTGCGATCGCCTCGACGATGTCGGGGATGTGGCTGCCGGTGTTGGTTGTCGAGAAGATGAAGCCGGGAGCCCCGATGCCGAGAGCCGCAACCTGCGGGGCGATCGGCTTCGAGTGATCGACGACGTGGTGCGCGCCAAGTTCCTTCACCCAGACCTGTGTTTCGGGACGGGAGGCGGTTGCGATGACTGTCAGATCGGTCAGCGCCCGGGCGATCTGGATGGCAATCGAGCCGACGCCGCCGGCACCGCCGATGACGAGGAGAGCGCGAGCAGCGCCCGGCACCGCGTCGTGAATCTTCAATCGGTCGAACAGTGCTTCATAGGCGGTGATCGAAGTCAGCGGCAGTGCGGCGGCGGCCGCGAAATCGAGGCTCTTCGGCTTTCGCCCAACGATACGCTCGTCAACGAGATGGAATTCTGCGTTCGAGCCCGGGCGATCGATCGCACCGGCATAGTACACCTCGTCTCCGGGCTTGAAGAGCGTGACATCCGGACCCACGGCCTTGACGATGCCGGCTGCGTCCCAGCCGAGAACCTTCACTTCACCTGCCGGTGGTGCCGAATGTACACGCACTTTCACATCGACCGGATTGACGGAGACGGCCTTGATCTCGACGAGCAGGTCATGTCCGGTCGCCTTGGGAACGGGCAGGTCGACATCGATCAGCGATGTCTCGGCGGAAATGGGCTGCGGGACCTTGTAGGCGACGGCGCGCATGGAAACCTCCACTGTTCGTTGCATGGAGGCTAGATGCGTCTTATGTTCAAAGAGTGCAAGAATGCACAAATTCTGTACATAGTACCAAAAAGGATACTGTAAAAATGTCGTTGCCCCGCGCCAAGCTGACGAAGAATTTCCCCGGCTGTCCGGTCGAGGCGACGCTGAGCTATCTTGATGGAAAATGGAAAGGCGTCATTCTGTTCCACCTCATGGACGGAACGTTGCGCTTCAACGAATTGCGCCGGAAGCTGCCGGCGGTGACACAGCGCATGCTGACCAAGCAGCTGCGGGAACTGGAAGGCTCCGGCCTCGTCTCGCGCACGGTCTATCCAGTCGTGCCGCCGCGTGTGGAATATGCGCTGACGCCGCTTGGCGACACGCTGAAGCCGGTCATCCGCGCACTGGCGGCCTGGGGCGAAGAATATGTCTTCTGCCGCCCGGAAGGCCACGAACTGCGCGATCCTTCATGCGCGCCGGCTGCGCTCCAGGCGTAGCGACGCGGCGTAGACGAAGAGGCCGAACAAGGACAGCACGGCGCCGACATAACCCGTCGCCGCAAAGCCGTAGTTCCAGGCGATCACAAGGCCGCCGAGCCAGGCGCCGAGTGCATTGGCGATGTTGAAGGCAGAGTGGTTCGAGGCGGCGGCAAGCGTTTGCGCATCGGCGGCGACGTCCATCAGCCGGGTTTGCAGCGCAGGACCGGCCGCAAAGCCGCAGCCGACGAGGAACACGCAGATCGCCAGCATAATGGGGCTAGATGCCGTCAGTGAAAACAGCGTCAGCACGACGATGTTGAAGACCAGCGAGCCGCCGATCGTTCCCATGATCGATTTGTCGGCGAGCCATGAGCCGACGATGTTGCCGGCATTCATGCCGACGCCGAAAAGGACCATCATAACGGCAACCATGCTCTCCGGCAGCATCGCGACCTTCACGGTGGTACCGGCGATATAGCTGAACATAGCGAACATGCCGCCATAGCCGACGGCTGCGATGCCGAGCGTCAAGAGCACCTGCGGACGCTTGAAGGCGCCGAGCTCGCGCAGGAAGCTGGCACCGTCCGCGACCTGGTCGCGCGGCACGTAGTACCAGATGAGCGCCACGGTCACGAGGCCGATGACGCCGACGGAGGTGAAGGCTGCGCGCCAGTCGAGCGACTGACCGAAGAAGGTAGCGAGTGGCGTGCCGAGCAGGGTTGCAATCGTCAGACCGAGCATCACCCGGCCGACGGTTCGCGCTCGCTTGTGCACCGGCACCATCGAAGCAGCGACAATCGCCGCGACGCCGAAATAGGCGCCGTGCGGCAGGCCGGTGATGAAGCGCATCACGGTGAAGATCTCGAAGGTTGGGGCCAGTGCGCTCAAGATGTTGCCGACCGCGAAAATGCCCATCAACAGCAGAAGCAGTGAGCGGCGTGTCATCTTGGCGGCGAGGACCGCGATCACCGGTGCGCCGATGACGACCCCGAGCGCATAGGCGCTGATGACGTAACCCGCCTGCGGGGTCGTGACCGAAAACGTGTCCGCCACATTCGGCAGCAGGCCCATGATGGCGAATTCGCCGGTGCCGATCCCGAAGCCGCCGCAGGCGAGCGCCAGCTGCACCAGGGCGATCGCCATCGGCGAAAGGGCTTCGCAAGCCGGAGCGGAATCGATGGAATCGTCTACGGCGATCTGGCTCACGCGAGCTCCTGAGGCATGTCTGCAGGGCAAACCATCCGAATTGCGGGCGCTGAGGCGGAGGTCGGCCGTTTTATGGCGGGAGACGGAGATCAAGAGTCTCCATCATTGAAATCATGGGTGATTGCACCGTCAGCGTCGAGTGCATTTTTCGCAGTGCAGCGTCCTGCTATGCGCATACGCGCATTGCAATATTTGCTCTTGGACGCCTCGCAGTTACGTCGGTCACAGTGCATGCCGCGCTTGAAAACGAAGAGGGTCCAACCATCTTAAGGGGCACTGACTGAGACGCCACGACGCGAGGAACGGCACGCCTGATGAAGCTTGTAGGTTTTTTCAATAAAGACGGTGGTACCTTCCGCACCACCGATATGGAGGCCTACGAAAAGCGGGCAGAGGCGACCTTCCGAGAAGCCGGACATGACTTCGAGGCCATCGTCTTTTCCGGCAAGGAGATCGTTCCCGCGATGGAGCGGGCCGCCCGGCGCGACGATATCGACGGCATCGTCGCGGGCGGCGGTGACGGCACGATTTCGGCAGCGGCCTCGATTGCCTGGAAGAACGGCGTCGCCCTCGGTGTCGTCCCGGCCGGAACCATGAACCTCTTTGCCCGCTCGCTGAAAGTGCCGCTCGATATCTGGCAGGCGCTGGATGTGTTGGCCACCGGCGAGGTCGATCATGTCGACATTGCTAGCGCCAACGGCCGGCCCTTTATCCATCAGTTCTCGGCAGGGCTTCATGCGCGCATGGTGCGATACCGCAACTCCTTCACCTATCGCTCCCGTTTCGGCAAGATGCGCGCCAGCGTCCGCGCAGCCTTCGGCGTAGTGCTCAACCCGCCGGAATTCGAAGTCGAATTCCAGGCGCTCGGCGTGCGCGAGACGCGCCGCGTATCGGCCGTTTCGGTCTCCAACAATCCCTTCGGCGAGAACGCGCTTCTTTACGCCGATAACCTGCGCAGCGGCGAGCTTGGCTTTTACACCGCAAAACCGCTGAAGCCGATCGGCGTCGCCCGTCTTGCCGTCGATATGCTGCGGGGCAAGGTGCGCGAAAATGCCGACGTGATGGTGATGCATCCGGCCGAAGTACATCTGCATTTCCCGAAGCTGAGGGCAAAGGCCAATTGCGTCATGGACGGCGAGCTTTTGCCGCTCGAACGCGACATTGCCATCAAGCTGCATCCCGAAGAGCTGAAGGTGCTGGTCAAGCAGGGCCTTGCCGCGCAGGTCAATGAGGCCGAGCGGCGGGAGCCTGCGGCTTAGCTTGCCTCTTCACGCCAGCATCCGCCCAGTCGCATTGGAATGCCAGCACGGGCTTCGAAAATCCTTTCAATCGCCGCCGCGTCGCATGCGTGAAAAGATCAGCGGTGCCGTACTCCCGAAAAATATTCTCCGACACGAGGATATGATCGCCGGAGGCGGCCGCGCACAGGCGTGCTGCAAGCTGCACAGTGGAGCCGAACAGGTCGTTGCTGTCCTCGACGGGCTCGCCGCAATCCAGTCCGATGCGAACATGAATCGGCTCGGGGTTTCCGCGGTTGTAACGTTTGAATTCCTGCTGGATCGTCCTGGCGCAATCGACTGCTGCGGCCGTCGAGGCGAATGTCGCCATGATGCCGTCGCCGGTATGCTTCACCTCGCGGCCTGAGGAGTGGCTGAGGCATCTGTGCACGATCGAGTCATGCGCCCTGACCAGTTCGGTCGCCATGCGGTCGCCAAGGCGCGACGTCATCGCGGTCGAGCCGACGATGTCGGTGAACAGGATGGCGCGGTGGCCGGAATCCATCTCACCTGAGGCCTGTCCTGGCGCCGGCTCGGGGTCGTGAATTCGGCCAAGAAACGCCTCGACCGCCGACAACGCGACCTCGACAACCTCGCCGGCGACGAAGCCATGGGCTTCACGGTGCACGCATTGAGCGGTTTCCGCGTCTGGCGCGTCCACCAGGCAAAATGCGGTCCCGCGCCGCTGGTCGAACCAGTAGGTGAGGAACTTGACACCGTAGCGGTCCTGAATTTCGAGATCCCTGCGATGGGCCTCGGCAACGTCGGCGGCTGTGGTTCCCGTGAGTTCATGCCGGTCCATGAAGATAGCCATTTGCGCGCTCCTTTCGGAAACCTCCGCTTACAGGACGGTTCATTCTACGACTTGGACACCGCCCGGTCCACCTTTGAGATGGCTGCCGGCAGGCCCTAGACGCGCGGCAGATAGGTCTGGTAGTCGAAGTCCGAGACCGTGCGCAGATAGGTGATGGCTTCCTTGTATTTGGTGTCGCCGTAGAGTTTCTGATAGCGCTCGCCGAAGATATCGGCGATGAAGGGCGATGCGCGAAAGGCTTCCACCGCCGTTAGAAAATCGTGCGTCAGCCGCGCTGTGTTTTCCGGCACATGCGACGGCGTCGTCTCCACGCCGGGGTCGAGATCGTCGTCGAGGCCAAGCAGCATGCCGCCGAGGATGGCGGAAAGCAGCAGGTAAGGATTGGCATCAGCGCCGGCGACGCGATGTTCGATGCGCGCTGCCGGCCCGTACGTATCCGGGATGCGGATCGCCGTGCCGCGATGGCCGGTTCCCCAAGTGAGGTCGATGGGGGCAAAGGAACGCGGCTGGAAGCGGCGGTAGGAATTGGCGAAAGGCGCAAAGATCAGCTGCGCCTCGCGCATCGTGTTCAGCATTCCGGCGCAGGCGGATTTCAGCCGCTTCGGCTCGCCGCCCTTTGCATCGAGTATATTGCGGCCCTGCCTGTCGACGACGCTCGCATGCACATGCAGGCCGGAGCCGGCATGTTCGGAATAGGGCTTGGCCATGCAAGTCGATTTGAGGCCGTGCTTGCGTGCGGCCTGTTCGGCGATGCGCTTCAGGTAAATGCAGTCGTCGGCGGCGGCCAAGGCATCTGGCCGATGCAGCAGGTTGATTTCGAACTGCCCGGGTCCGAACTCGGCCGTCGTCGCCTCCGCAGGCAGGTTCTGCGCCTTGGCATAGGCACGCACCGTCTGCAGGTAATCGTCGAGCGCATCGACGGCGCTCATGTCGTAGAGC
>NZ_JABEPH010000149.1:0-13066 GCF_013004495.1 Rhizobium sp. SEMIA 4085 | reverse complement strand
GGATTGAGTCCTATTATCTCATTCCTGTTTTCCTTGGCCTTCTCGCCATGCCGATGATCGCGCTCGGCGACATTCTGGAAGGCACCTCGCGTGCCAATCACTGGCCGGTCATGGCGCTGAGCCCGGTCTACATCATCCGGCCTGTCCTCATCATTCTCTTCATGCTGGCAGCGATCGTAGCCGGTGCGGAGCATTCTGCCGTCACCGCCATGAAAGCCGCGCTGGCCGCAACCTACGTCACCGCCGTCGGCCAATACATCGCGACACTCCTGCGCCTGCGCCGCCACTACAGCGAGGGACCGCGCAGGGTCGATTTCCTCAACTGGCTGAACATCGCCTTCCCGATATTCCTGGTCGAAGGCGTGAGCTTCCTCTTGACCAATTCGGATGTGGTTGTCGTCGGCATCTTCCTCGAGCCGCATGACGTGGCGATCTATTTTGCCGCCGCAAAGACGATGGCGCTGGTGCATTTCATCATGTTCTCTGTAAAGGCAGCATCCGGTCCACGCTTCTCCAGCCTCATCGCAGAAGGCACCCGCGAGCAGCTTGCCGCAGCAGCAATCGACGCTGCGCGATGGACCTTCTGGCCGGCGCTGGCCCTCGGGCTCGCAGTCGTTGCAGCCGGTCACTTGCTGCTGTCGCTTTTCGGCGCAGCCTTTACGGCAGGTTATGTTTTGATGGCGATCCTGCTTGCGGGCATCCTCGCCAAGGCCCTCGTCGGTCCGGCCGAAACGCTGCTGATGATGGCCGGAAAGCAGAACCTCTGCGTCGCCCTCTATGCGGCGGCGCTCACGGCAAACGTCTCCTTGAATATCGCCCTGATTCCGCACCTTGGCACCGTCGGCACTGCGATCGCGACGGCATCGGCAATGGGTGTGGAAGCGATCCTGCTGCACATCGCCGTGCGCCGGGCGCTCGGCATTGTCCTTTTTGCATTCAGCCGCCCTCCGGCAACGATAGAAACGAGAGCCTGATAATGGTGCGTGTCCCCCCCGTTACCGAAAGCACCGATACCAACGCCAATCGCATGGTTCACGAGCTTGCCTCGATAAACTTCGACTTGCCGCAGGCTGAAGCGCGCGTCGAGATCGGACGTCCGGGCCGGGAGCTCTGCCTCTATCCGGGCAGGCTCGGCTATGAATTGCAGGACGAACTGGATTTCCTTTCGAACCGTGCGATGGAGCCGAATGTTTTCTTCACCGGCCGCTTCCTCGCGCCCGCCATGCCGCGGCTTGAAGACCGGCAAGTGAGTTTCGCACTGATCCGCGACGAGAACGGCCGGCGCAGCCGCTTGCGTTTCCTGATGCCGTTCTCTGTCGAAAGACCCGGCTTTGCCGTCGGCCCCTCGATCATCCGCGCATGGTCGAACAGCTTCGCGCCGCTCGGCACCCCCCTGGTGGATGCCGAAGATGCGGCTGAGACGCTGGACAATCTTTTTGAAGGCTTGACGGCGAAAGATCTGAACCTTCCCGCAACGTTGGTGCTGCCGGATATTCGCCTGAACGGCATCTTTGCTCGCATGGCAAAGGCGGTGGCGCTGAGCCGCAACCTGCCGGTCACGGTCACCAATCCATCCGAGCGGCCGATGCTGCAGAGCGAGGACGACGCTATGGCCTATCTTGGCCGTACCATCTCTTCTTCGCATAAAAGGGAAATGCGCCGTCAATGGCGGCAGCTCGAAGAGCTCGGAACAGCTGTCTATGTCGTTGCGCGCCAGCCCCGCGATATTCATGCGCGGTTTGAGGAGTTCTTAGCAATGGAAGCCGGCGGCTGGAAAGGCAAGAGACGAAGCGCGCTGGCAACCGACCGCTACCACACGGCCTTCGCCCGCGAAGCCGTCTCGAACCTTGCGGCGATCGACGCGGTGCGCATTCACACGATCGACCTGAACGGCAAGGCAATCGCGGCAACAGTTGTGTTGATGATGGGCGGCGAGGCCTATACTTGGAAGACGGCCTACGACGAGGCCTATGCCCGCTATTCTCCGGGCAAGCTGTTGATGGCCGAACTAACGGAGTGGCATCTCGACGATGCGAATATCGTGCGTTCCGATTCCTGCGCGGTGCCGGACCATCCGATCATGAGCCGCTTTTGGCAGGAGCGCGAGGAAATGGGAACGCTGGTGATCGGCCTGACGCAGAACGGCGACCGCGATGTTCGCCAGGCCGCCGCTCAGTTGCATATGTATCGCAGCACCCGCAATATGGCGAAGATGCTGCGCGAGAAGATCATATCGCTCACACGGCGCGGTTAGGCCCCTCGCCGGCCGCCTTTTCGCGCAGAAGTCTGCGGATGACCTTGCCGGTCGTCGTCAGCGGCAGCGCGTCCACAAATTCGACCTCGCGCGGATATTCGTGCATCGAAAGCCGCATCTTCACCCAATCGCGGATTTCAGCGCCGAGCGCATCGCTGGGCGTGCGGCCAGGTGAAAGCACGATATAGGCCTTGACGATCTCGGTGCGCACCGGATCCGGCTTGCCGACGACGGCAGCGAGCTGCACGGCCGGGTGGCCGCTCAGACAGTCCTCGATTTCGGCAGGACCAATGCGATAGCCTGACGAGGTGATGACGTCATCATCCCGGCCTTCGAAAATGACGTAGCCCTCGTCATCCTGATGACCGAGATCGCCGGTTAGCAGCCAGCCGTTGATGAACTTCTTCCTGGTCGCCTCGCCATCGTTCCAATAGCCGAGGAACATGACTGGATCGGGCGCCTTGATAGCGATTTGGCCTGTCTCGCCGGGGGACACTTCATCGCCGCTCTCGCCAATGATTGCAACCCTATGACCGGGAACCGCGCGGCCGATCGCGCCTGCCTTCGTGACACCATAGCCTGCACTGGAGGAGAGTACGAAATTGCACTCCGTCTGGCCATAAAACTCATTGACGGTGATGCCGAACGCCTGGCGCGCCCACTCATAGGTTTCGCGACCGAGCGATTCACCGGCGGAGCCGATGGTGCGCAGATTGAGATCATATTTCGCGCGGGGATCACTGATCGATTTCAGCAGGCGGAGCGCTGTCGGCGGGATGAAGGCATTCCGCACCTTCATCTCGGCCATGATGCGATAAGCCATATCGGCGTCGAACTTCTGCGCCGGAGAGGAAACGACAGGAACGCCGAGCAGGAGGCTTGGCAGCAGCGCATTCAGCAGCCCGCCTGCCCAGGCCCAGTCCGACGGCGTCCAGACCTTGTCGCCGGGCTGTGCAAAACCTTCATGCGCGAACTGCATCCCGGGAATGTGGCCCGCCAGAACACGATGGCCATGCAAGGCGCCCTTGGGCGGCCCCGTCGTGCCTGATGTGAAGATCATCAACGCCGGATCGTCCGGGCTGGTCGCAGCAACGTCGAAAAGCGGCGGATGCGCCTCGACGAGCGCTCCGAAAGCAAACGCTTCACCGCCATCGATGCTGATGACCGTGCCGAGTTCCGGCAGGTTTTCGCGAATCTGGTTCACCCGCTCCAGTCCGAACGAGTTGGTAACGATCGCAGTCGCGCCTGAGGTTCTCAGCCGGTATTCCAGTGCCTCGACGCCAAACAGCAGCGCGAGCGGCAGCGCAATCGCACCCATCTTGTAGATCGCCACATGGGCGATCGCCGTCTCGAAACATTGCGGCAGAAGCAACGCGACGCGATCGCCGCGGCGAATGCCGAGCGACGTCAATGCATTGGCAAAAGACGACGAGCGCTCCGCCAGCGCGCCGTAGGTCATCGACAAATGACGACCATCCGGGCTGAAATGTTCGAGGCAGATGCGTTCGGGTGCCTGCGCCGCCCATCCATCGCTGACGGCACGCCCAATATTGAAGTCTTCCGGAATCTCCCACGAAAAATCGCGATAAAGACCGTCATAGCGGTCGCGGCCGGGAAGTCTCATACTCGAAAATCCAGTGAATGCTGCACCAGCTAACACCTTGCGGCGATCGAGTGCAAGTTCGCTTGATCGCGTGTTTCAAAGCTCCACCTCATGATCGCAAGGCGCGCCTGAAATATTCTTTCGCCGGATTGCTGACACTCTCACCGATTGCGCCCTACATCACCCCGAGGTGTCTCGGGGGATTGAGATTTATTCACGGAGTCAATTCATGGACTATGTCAAATTCGGAGGCACTGGCCTTGAAGTTTCGAAGATCTGCCTCGGCTGCATGACCTTCGGCGATCCGGGCCGCGGCAAGCACGCCTGGACACTCGGCGAGGAGGAAAGCCGCGCGATCATCAGGCAGGCACTCGATCTTGGCATCAATTTCCTGGATACGGCGAATACCTATTCCGACGGCTCGTCCGAGGAAATCGTCGGACGGGCAATCAAGGACTTGAAGCGCGAGGACATCGTACTCGCGACCAAGGTCTTCCACCGCATGCGCCCCGGTCCGAACGGCGCTGGTCTTTCCCGCAAGGCGATCTTTGACGAAATCGACAACAGCCTGCGCCGACTCGGCACGGATTACGTCGACCTCTTCCAGATCCATCGCTTCGACTACACGACGCCGATCGAGGAAACGCTGGAGGCCTTGCACGACGTCGTCAAGGCCGGCAAGGCGCGCTATATCGGCGCCTCCTCCATGTATGCTTGGCAATTCGCAAAGATGCTCTACACCTCGCGGCTGAACGGCTGGACTCAGTTCGTGAGCATGCAGGACCATGTCAACCTTCTTTATCGCGAGGAGGAGCGCGAAATGCTGCCTTTCTGCGAGGACCAGAAGATCGCTGTCATTCCGTGGAGCCCGCTTGCCCGCGGCCGCCTGGCGCGCGACTGGGACGAAAGGACCGCCCGCACGGAAACGGATGAATTCGGCAAGACGCTCTACAGGCAGGCCGAAGATGCCGACCGCAAAATCATCGACACGGTCGGCCGATTGGCGAAGACACATAACGTCTCCCGGGCCCAGATCGCAACTGCTTGGATCTTGCAGAAGAGCGCGGTGACCGCACCGATCATTGGCGCATCGAAGCCGCACCATCTTTCGGACGCCGTTGGGGCATTGGCTGTCAAGCTCAACGCCGACGACGTCGCCGCTCTCGAAGAGCCTTATGTTCCGCATCACGTGGAAGGATTCAAATAACGCAGACACATGCCGACGGGCACTCAGGCGCCGACAAACTTTGCCGGTGCCAGCTTCTCCCGCATCGTCGAAAGGAACTGACCGGCCAAATCGCGATTTTCGACCGCGCGCGCCAGACTGACGGCCCCCATCATTGATGAGAGCGTCGTAAAGCCATTCTTGCGGCGCGCCTCCGGCGTCTCACCCGGAACGATCTCCGCCAGGATATCGACAAGCGTGGAAAGCCCGTCGTTGAAGGTTTCCCGCACCGCACCGCTACTGCGGCTCACCTCTTCCATCAATGCCACGAAGACACAGCTCGAGCCTGGATTGTCGACGGAACACCAGGAAACATAGTGGTCGAGGAGCGCTTCCAAGGGGCGATCCGGAGCGTCGGCGATAAGAGCCTTCCATCGCACTTCCACCCTGGCGATCAGCGCACGGCTGACCTCCAGCTGCAGCTCTTCCTTTGATTGGAAGTGGCCATAGAACCCTCCATGCGTCAGCCCGCAGGCTTTCATGATATCGGCAACCCCCACGCCATCAAATCCATTTTCGCGGAACATTACGCCCGCCACTTCCAGGATCTTCTGGCGGTTTTCTGCAAATTTTTCGCGGCTGACGCGCATGATCCGGCTCCGAAAATAGTCCCTTGACAAATTATATGACGCCTATCATCAATACGCAAGAAACATGACGACCATCATCTAAATCAGTGATGCATCGATCATTCCCACGAATGGAACTTGCCCCATGGTTTCCACTGCGCTTGCCTCCACCCTTGCACGCCGCAACATCCACTACGGATGGATCGTTGTCGGCGCGACTTTCCTGACCATGCTGGTCACCGCCGGCGCCATGGGCGCGCCGGGCGTGCTGATCAAGCCGCTGCAGGACGAGTTCGGCTGGGAAACTTCGCAGATTTCCTCCGCACTTGCGATCCGCCTGGTCCTCTTCGGCCTGATGGGTCCCTTCGCGGCGGCTTTCATGAACTATTTCGGTGTGCGCAAGGTCATCGTCTTCGCGCTTGCGCTGATCGGCGCGGGCTTCGTTGGCTCGCTCTTCATGACATCGCTTTGGCAGCTTCTGCTGCTGTGGGGAATCGTCGTCGGTTTCGGCACCGGCCTGACGGCCATGGTGCTCGCAGCGACCATATCTGCCCGCTGGTTCACGAAGCACCGCGGCCTCGTGGTCGGGATGCTTTCGGCAAGCTCGGCCACCGGTCAGCTCGTTTTCCTGCCGCTGATGGCGGAATTAACGGATCGCTACGGCTGGCGCTCCACGGTCTTCTTCGTCTGCGCCATGATCATGGTTGCCGCACTTGCCGTGCTTGCCTTCATGCGCGACCGGCCCTCCGACTTAAACCTGCCCTCGCTCGGCGAAGCTCATGTCACGCCGCCGCCGGCACGGGGCACGTTGGTCGGCGCGCTTAAGACGCCGATCACGATCCTGAAAGAGATCTCCGGAACTTCGACTTTCTGGATCTTGTTCGCCACCTTCTTTATCTGCGGCCTCAGCACCAACGGCCTGATCCAGACTCATTTCGTCACGCTTTGCGGCGACTTCGGCATCCTGCCTGTCGCGGCGGCCAGCGTTCTAGCCGTAATGGGTATCTTCGATTTCTTCGGCACGATCGGCTCCGGCTGGTTGTCGGATCGCTTCGACAACCGCTGGCTCCTCTTCTGGTATTACGGTTTGCGCGGGCTTTCCTTGCTCTTCCTGCCCTTCAGCGATTTCAGCTTCTACGGTCTTTCGATCTTCGCGGTGTTCTACGGCCTCGACTGGATCGCCACCGTTCCGCCGACCGTAAAGATTGCCGCCGACCGCTTCGGCCGGGAGAAGGCCGGTCTGGTCTTCGGCTGGGTCTTTGCCGGCCATCAGCTGGGCGCGGCAACCGCTGCTTATGGCGCTGGCCTTTCACGGACCGAGCTGTCGAGCTACCTGCCGGCCTTCTTCGTTGCCGGCGCCTTCTGCCTGCTCGCCTCGATCCTCGCCATTACTTTGAAGAAGTCCGGCTTGACCGAACCGGCACCGGCTACCGCACACTGATTGCAAAAGGCTTTCCCAAGGAACATCAAGCCGGAAGCCGTATCAAATCAGCCTGATAAGCCCGCCGGCCGTCTTGCGCGGCCGGGGGTCGCATGTTAGACACCCGGCTCGTCGGTATCCGTTGCCCCATTGGCGGAATTGGTAGACGCGCTCGACTCAAAATCGAGTTTCGAAAGAAGTGCTGGTTCGACCCCGGCATGGGGCACCACCGACGAAAAACGATCCGATAATTCGTATAGGGCGTCGTCTGGCCCTTCGTCGTCCAGCCGAAGATCGCCATCAGTTCTTCGTCGGTCGCACTGTTCCCAGCGGCGATCGTCGCTCCCGCCTTGTGCAGGCCGGGCGCGGTGGTGGAACAGCTCGGCCTGGTCGCACCAGTCGCGCATCTTGTTGCCGGGGCCGTTGACCGTCAACGGCATGCCGAACTCCGTCGCTGGCACGACCCTTCGGCTTAGACCAGTCAGGCGACCAACTCGCCCGCCAGAGTGAAAAAATATAGGACGGCGCTCGGCGATGATATCGTCGATTGCTTTTAACGTTTACGCCGCCTTCGTTGCGCGCCGGAACATGACCGGCTGCTGGTTCCGATCAATGCGATGGACGCCACGCGCCATCGGGTGTTTCGGAAATCCCTCCTTCGTCAGCCCCAGGCAGACGAGATCGACGGTCTGGTGGCGGGCGCGGCCGCAGAACCAATCCTGTCCCCCTTCCCCATCGTTCAGACTTGCGTGGTGCGCGCCGTGGGCGCCCCATGCGGCAAGAGCCGGCGTGTTCTGCAAGCGGGCGACCGTCAAGGCGGTTTCGATGAACTGGACGTTCTTCGGGCCGCGCGGATAGTGCGACGACATCATCACGATCGGGCTCGACGAGCGGAAGGCGAAGAGGTTGACGACCAGCAGGCCGCCGTAGCCCCAAGCCTTACCAAAATGGATCAGCGCGCAGATCGTCGGATCATCGTTGTCGGCATCGGCCGTCGAAGGGTTGAGCATGCAGGTGACGAGCAGCGGCCTGCCCTTCTCCCACACACGCGTCAGCTCGTAGCGATATCGGCCGCAATCGGAAATGACGGCGGCCTTTTTGATGAGACCGATGCTGTCATCGAGTGCGAGCAGCGTCATGCCTCTCCTTTCGAGACGTCGACGCAAGACGTTCCGGTCATGCGAACGACACCGACCATCGTCACCGTCTTGTCGTCGCCGACCAGGCAGATGAAGGCGGAGATGCGGCCTTCGCCGACAATGATCTCCACTTTGTCGCGATTTAGTTGTCAAGAGCGGCGATGACGAAGCATCCAGTATATCCCTGGCGGAGTTCGCCGGTGCAACTGATGGCGATCTCGTCGTCAACCGGTCAGAGCTGTGAAAAACTTCAACCAAAGCGTTTATTCTTGTCGATCTTTTAAATCTGATGATCTGGCGTTGGAAAATCCTAACCCGCTGCCATCAAAAGATCATGATCAAAAGGCGCCTCTTCAACCTGCTCCTTCTTGTTGCCCTTCCGGTTGTTTCTTATGGCGCGGATTGCCCTTCAGCCAAGAGTGCAGAAAACGGTTTCTTATTGAGGAATTCGGGGGCGATAAGCGAATTCCGGCCGGCGCAAGGACCTGTGGTCGCAATAACCAATTCCTTCGGAAGTTCGAAGAAGCAGACGGTTTATTCGTACCAGGGGCTTTTCGATCTATCGCGCTCCAGCAGCGATGAGCGTTACGCCATCTATCCAATCGATGGCTTGGACAAGCTCTTGCCCATCAAGAAGGATGGGCATCACGTCATCCCCTTTGTCCCCTTGGATCCTCAACAATCCAGCGAGAAGTGGACGCTGGAGCTGACGGTAACCAAACGCGAGACCGTCGCAGTTGGCCGGTGCAAATACGAGGTTTTCAGGATCAGAGAGGAAACCAAAAGAGGCGGCGAGCGCGTCGAGCTCTGGAGCGCTCTTTACTCTCCCGACCTGCACGCGACCCTTGCCAAGATCTACGACGAGGGAACAAGCGAGGAAGCCATTGTCAGTTACGACTACATCCAATCCTTATCGCGATGACGTAGTTCGGCGGCGGGATTTGCGAAACAGCTGCAAGAAGTGCGCGACCGCACGCGACCTCTCCTACTGGATCAGCTGAATCCTGATCTCTTCCTTTGCAGCGAAGGAGCGGCATTCGTCGAGGTCGTCGCCGACGAAGATTACATCGCCTTCGGAATCGAACAGACCCCAGCAGGCTTCGTCCTCAAGAAGTACCTCTCGGACATATCCGAATTCGACGGCATCAAACGACCGTTTGAACGCGACATCAACAGCTTCTATTTCTCGCATGGAAATCTCCAATGAGACAGGGATTTCTGTTTTAGTGCTCGCTTATACTGATCTCCGAAACTGACGCCAAACTGGTGCCGCCGCGAGAACGCCCGAGTATCGCTGGAGCTCAGTATTTGCCGGTGGTACGGAAACTCAAATCAAGTATTTAATTTCACTCACGCTTCGGTCAAAGTGGCGGTCGCCAACGAATATCAAGGGACGGATGTGCATCAGGAAGTAACGCTTATCGCCACAGTCGCCGTCAGCTTCGTCTTTGCGGCGGTGCTTGGATATGTGGCCGACAGGCTGCGGCTGCCGCCGCTGGTCGGCTATCTCGTCGCAGGCATACTCATGGGACCGTTCACGCCGGGCTTCGTCGCCGATACAGGGCTTGCCGGACAGTTGGCCGAAATGGGCGTCATCTTGCTGATGTTCGGCGTCGGGCTGCATTTTTCCGCCGCTGACCTGCTTGCCGTGCGCGGTATCGCCGTGCCGGGCGCGATCATCCGGATCATCCTCGCTACGCTGCTCGGTATTGGCCTCGCGAAATGGTGGGGCTGGGGGCTCGGCGCCGGGATCGTCTTCGGCCTCAGCCTGTCGGTGGCAAGCACCGTCGTGCTGCTGAAGGTCCTTGAGGAACGAAACCTCCTGAATTCAGCAAGCGGCCGCGTCGCGGTCGGCTGGCTGATCGTCGAAGACTTGGCGATGGTTCTGGCGCTGGTCTTGCTGCCTGCCCTTGCGGAATTGCTCGGCGGCCGCGCCGCCAGCGATGCTGCACAGGGCGCTGGGCTGCCGCTTTCGCTGGCGATCGCACTGACGCTGCTGAAGGTCGGCGCCTTTGCAGTCATGGCGATCTTTGTCGGCCCGAAAATTGTTCCCTGGCTACTGACGCTCGTCGCCCGAACCGGCTCGCGCGAACTCTTCACATTGACGGTCCTTGCCATCGCCCTCGGCATCGCTTTCGGCTCCGCTGAGATCTTCGGCGTTTCCTTCGCACTCGGCGCTTTTTTCGCGGGCGTCGTGATGAGCGAGTCCAATCTCAGCCACCGGGCCGCTGCCGATTCTCTGCCGCTTCAGAACGCCTTTTCAGTCCTGTTCTTCGTGTCGGTCGGCATGCTGTTCGATCCATCGATCCTGGTCCGCCAGCCGATGGCGGTCATCAGCGCGCTGATGTTGATCATCGTCGGCAAGGCGATCATCTCCTTTCTGATCGTCATCCTGCTTCGCTATCCGATCGGAATGGCGCTGACCGTCGCAGGCGGATTGGCGCAGATCGGCGAATTTTCCTTCATTCTTGCCGGCCTCGGTGTTTCCCTCGGATTGCTGCCGACTGACGGGCAGGATGTCATCCTTGCGTCCGCGATCATTTCGATCACGCTCAATCCGCTCGTCTGCGCCGGCGCCGAGGCGCTGCATACCTATGTGCACGCCCGATGGCCGGTGCTCAGCAATCATTACGGCCGCCGCCGGCATGAGGCGCTCGGACGCGAGCTTGAAAAGATCAGGGCACTTACCGAAGCGCGGGAGCGCCAGCACCAGCTGGAGATGCAGCAACTGATCGAGACTTTCCCGCTTTTCGCCAAGGTCGATGAGCACTCGCAGGAGGAACTGCTCCTTCTCTTCCGTCCCAAATCCGCGCTGCCGGGCGAACGCGTCATGCGCAAGGGGGACCGCGGGGACGGCATGTATTTTCTTTCGTCCGGAGCCGTGGAGGTCCGTCTTCCCGGGGGCGCCGTCCGTCTCGAACCGGGTGCATTTTTCGGTGAAATGGCGCTGCTGAGCGGCGGACGGCGAACGGCCGATGTCATTGCCATCGATTTCTGCCAATTCCTGGTGCTGGAACGACGTGACTTCAATATGTTCACCGCCCGCCACCCGGAGCTAAGGGCCGCCGTCAGCGAAATGGCACGAGAGCGCTCGCAGATGAACGCATTAAACGCGAAGCGCGAAGCGCATCCGGATCAACGCGAAGTGTCGGCGCAAGGCCAATAGGCATCCGCGGAGAAGTCGTGGGGGATCGGATCGAGGCGGGACAGCGTCTCGGCCGCAAAATCGAGCTGCATCTTCAAATATCTGAGCGCTGCCGGCGCAGGAACGCCCGTCGCAAACTCTCTCACATAAGACGAATGATAGCCGCTTTCCCGAAGCCGCCTGACGGCTTCGCGCCGTACATCCTCCCTGCTCGGCCTTCGAGCTGAAGCTACGGTTTCGCGCGCATCGGCTCCTTTGCCGAGCCCGCCCTCAATCACCCTCAATTTCATTCATAGCCACCTGCAAAAACCAATCGGAAACCAGCTTGCAGAAGATTCACCGATTTGCAATCTCCCGAAAACGTGGGAGCACAGCCGCCATACGGATCACGAAAATTTTCGTGGCACGCTGGCATCATTGCCACACTAGGCATTTACAGCGCCATACTGCCCCCCTAAAGCTTTTGCACCGCAGCACGAAAGGAATGGAATGCTCCGCAGACTTTACGACTGGACCATGTCTCTCGCCGCCCGCAGATCGGCCGAGGTCTGGCTCGCCGTTATCGCCTTCGTCGAAAGCTCCGTCTTTCTCGTCCCGGCCGATGTCCTTTTTCTTCCCATGGCACTCGCCAAGCCTGAGCGATCATATCGATATGCGATCGTTGCCACGGCCGCCTCGGTTCTCGGCGGCATCGCCGGCTGGGCGCTCGGCTTCTATGCCTACGAGACCGTGGCGCGGCCGGTGCTGGAATTCTACGGAAAGCTCGATGCCTTCGAGCAGATGAAATCTTACGTCACTTACGAGACGATCCTGCTTTTGCTGGTGACGTCGGGACTGGCGCACCTGCCGCCGATCAAAATCGTGACGATTCTGTCCGGGGTGATTCACGTCAATATATGGCTGTTCGTCATCTCGGCGATCGTCGCCCGCGGCGCGCGCTTCCTATTCCTGGCGTGGCTGCTTCGCCGCTACGGTGAGCCGATTCGCCATTTCATCGAAAAGCGCTTGGGGCATATTGTCAGCATCGGTGCAGTGGTCGCCATCGTGCTTTATATTCTCTATCGCTACCTTGCCCACTGAGCCAAGCTCGCGGAGTTCCGCCATGACTGCCATTGCCTCGCCTCTTTCCCGCCCGGTCGTTCTCTATTCGCTATTCCTGGCCCTCGGCATGGCGGCGGTCGTCGGAACTGCACTCGGCTTCCAGTATCTCGGCGGCTACATTCCTTGTGCGCTCTGCCTGCTGCAGCGCGAGCCTTATTACTACGGCATTCCGATCGCGATTCTCGGCGCGCTCGCATCGCTTTTCGGTCTGCCGAACTGGGTCGCCCGTGCCCTGCTGTTGGCGGCAGGTATGCTGATGGTGGTCGGTGCCGGCATGGGTGTCTATCACGCGGGCGTCGAATGGCATTTCTGGGCAGGGCCGGCGACCTGCTCGACCAGTGCAGGGGCCATGACGCAGAATGCCGGCGACCTGCTTACGGAACTCAACACAATTACCGGCCCGTCCTGCACCGATGCGGCGCTGCGCGTTCTCGGTCTTTCCTTTGCGGGCTGGAATGTGATTGCGAGCCTGATCCTTGCGGCTTTCGCTTTCGTCGGCGTCCGCAAATCGGCATAAGGAAATAGCGGCAATCAGGGCTGCAGTTCGGTATCCCAGTAGAGATAGTCGAGCCAGCTGTCGTGCAGATAGTTCGGCGGAACGAGCAGGGCG
>NZ_JABEPH010000148.1:0-13262 GCF_013004495.1 Rhizobium sp. SEMIA 4085 | reverse complement strand
CCCCTGCCGTCATCCGGATTCTCCGAAAGATGCCGCTCCGCCTTCACAATCAGCACCGCCATGTCGTTGCCAGGATCCGCCAGCCGACCCGCCAACGGCCGCGACGGCACATCAGGACGGCCGAGCGTGATGTAAAGACAGAGCCCGAGAACTGGCAGCAGCAGGAGAACGAAAGCCTCGCTGAAACGGTGCGGGCGAACGGGCTTGCGTTCCGTCTTCGGCTCGGCAGCCGAGACGGCAATCAGCCTGCGGCCGATTTCGGCCCGCGCATAATCCGCCTCGTCGGCCGAAATCAATCCGCCGACCAAATCGCGATCGAGTTCGCGCAGCTGATCGCGATAGACCGCCGCTTCGCCGGCACGGTCGTCGTCAGCCGCCTTCGCGCCGCGCAAAAGCGGATAAAGCAGGAAGGCGGCAACAGCCGCGGTCATCGTGGCCACCAGAATCCAGAACATCATACCGGCCCAAATACTTGAAGCGCGGGGCCATTCCAACTGGCAAAGTCGGAATGACGAAGATTTGAGGCGTTTGGCCGCAATATCAGGAGGATGTTATCCGCAGCACCGGCCGAAGTCAGCCGAGCGGCGACCAGCTTCCGTCACTGTTGCGGCAGGCCGCGCCACGCGTGACGGTGTCCTTGCTGTCCGCCGTCAGCGTATGCGTGTATTGACGGCAGTTCTGCGAACCCACCTGATAGGGTGCGGCCGCCACAACCTTACCGCTTACATTGCGCCCGCTCCAGACGACCGGCTGGCCGACACCAGCGCCCTCGAGCGCCCGATATTCGGCTTCGAGAGCCCGCTGCTTGTCGCTGTCGCTCAGCTGCACGCCGCTGCGGCCAGCAATTCCGCCCTGCAGCGCCGTAATGAACGCCGCCGATGCCGAAGGCCTGGACGTCGTGCACGACGACAGCGCAACGGCAACAAGAAGCGAAGAAACGATCAAAACATTCGGTCGTAACATCATTCGGTCAAACCAGCATCGGGGTGTGAATCAGGGCCGCCAGATGCGCATCGCCCCATGTCGGCATTAAGGCAAAGCATGCTATGCAATTGCCTATGTCTTTGTGGCATCAAGCAATTGCTCATGCAACATCCTTTGTGACGCCGGGCAGGATTAGCCGCGCCTTCAGGCCGCCCCACTCCCCGCGGGAGAGCTCGAGCCGGCCCTGATACTCATTTGAAATCTCCGTGACGATCGAAAGCCCGAGGCCCGTTCCCGGCTTGCTCTCGTCCAATCGCCGCCCGCGCTTCAGCGCCTCGCGGATTTGGTCGGGCTCCAGTCCCGGTCCGTCGTCCTCGATGACAAGCTCCACCCAGTGCCGCCGCGCGCTTGCTTCGGCGCCCTTCACATCCTCGGCCGCTTCGGCTGCGCTGAGCCGAACCTTCGTCGTAGCAAAACGCGACGCATTCTCCAAAAGGTTGCCGACGGTCTCTTCCAGATCCTGCTGCTCCATGGCAACCGCGAGGTTTTGAGGCGTCACGTTGAGCTCGAATTCCTTGTCGCCATTGAGCCGCCGCATCACGCGCACCAGCCGCTCCAGCGCAGGTTCCGCATCGGTTCGCGCCAGCACCGATTCGCGCTGTGCGGCGATGCGTGCCCGGTTGAGGTAGGATTGCACCTGGCCCTGCATCGCTTCGGCCTGGCTGCGCACCAGCTCACCGTGCGAGCGCTCCAGAACCCTCGCCTCGTTAAGCAGAACTGCAATCGGCGTCTTCAGCGAATGCGCCAGGTTGCCGACCTGCATCCGGGCGCGCTCGACGATGCGCCGGTTGCTGTCGATCAGCGCATTCACCTCGTTGGCAAGCGGTAGGATTTCCCGCGGGAAATCGCCCTTCAGCAGTTCGCTCTCTCCCGCCCGGATGCGCTCCAGCGCCGCGCGCGCCTTGTCGAGCGGCTTCAGGCCGTAGAGAATGGCAAGCGCATTGACGATCAGGCTTCCGACACCGAAGCCGGCCAGCGCCAGATAGAGACTGTGGGAGAAGTTGCTGACGTCGCTCTCGACGACCTCGACATTGCCCGACACCCTGAAGCGCGCAGCGCGCCCGTCCGTGTCGAGCACCACTTCGGTTTCCGCAACCTGCACGCGGTTTCCCGTCGCATCCGTCACCTGGTAATAGCGCTCGTAATTCTTGTCGAAGGGTGCTTCCAGCACCGAGGGAACAGGGATCGTCGCCGATCCCAGCGAAGGCGAAACCAACGGCGCCGTCGTGTAGGTTCCAAGCGGCTCCACCACCCAGTACCAGCCGGTCCTCGGCTGGGCGAAGCGCAGGTCGCCGAGTTGGGGGCTGCCGCTCAGCGCGCCCTGATCGCCGATCGTCACGGAATTGATGACGTTGTAGAGCTGGGCGCGCAGCAGATCCTGGAAACCGCGCTCGGCGCTGCGGCGGTAAAGCGTGGAAATCAGCAGGCCGATCACCACAAGCGCCACGGTCGACCAGACGGTCGTCAGAAGCAGAACGCGTGCGGTGAGCGACTTAATGCGCATTGTTCGGCGCTTGGATGCGGTAGCCGAGACCGCGCACCGTTTCGATCAGGTCCACGCCCATCTTTTTGCGCAGACGGCCGACGAAAACTTCGATCGTATTGGAATCGCGATCGAAATCCTGGTCGTACATGTGTTCGACGAGCTCCGAGCGCGAAACCACCTCGCCCATATGGTGCATCAGATATGCAAGCAGCCGGTATTCGTGCGAGGTGAGCTTCAGCGTCACGCCGTTGACCATCGCCTTGGAGGTCTTCGTGTCGAGCCGCACCGGGCCGCAGGTGATCTCGGAGGAGGAATGCCCGGCCGCACGGCGGATCAGGGCGCGAATGCGCGCCAGCACTTCTTCGACATGGAAGGGCTTGGTAACGTAGTCATCGGCCCCGGCATCGATGCCTGCGACCTTGTCGCTCCAGCGGTCGCGGGCCGTCAGAATCAGAACCGGCACGCCGCGGCCCGCACCGCGCCACTTTTCAAGGACGGTGACACCGTCCATCTCCGGCAGGCCGATGTCGAGGATGATCGCGTCATACGGCTCGGTTTCACCGAGGAAATGTCCTTCCTCGCCGTCGAAGGCCTGATCGACGACATAGCCCGCCTCCTTCAGCGTATCGGCGAGCTGCCGGTTCAGATTGACATCGTCTTCGACTACCAGAATGCGCATCGGTCCGCTTTCACCTCAAGTGTATCACTGGTGTTTCATAGGCCGATTCCGCCTACATCGGAACCCTGACGGTCACCTTGCGTGGACGCTGGCCGTTGCCCTGGACGAGAACGGTGATGATGCAGGTGTTGCCCGATGGCTGCACGGAAAGAAGCTGCCCGCCCGTCTGCTCGACGACCTGCTCAGCCGCCGCGCTGCAATCGCCTGCGACGCGCACGATCAGATCGCGCGGTTCGTCCGGTGAGGGCGCCGATACCGCCAGCCCGGCGGCCAAAACTACGACGCTCAAGGGAGAGGCCATGTGCATGCTTCCAACGTAATTCCAACTTGGTCCGACTATGTACTCACGTGACCTGAATGGCAAATGAATGCCCTGTAACGACGGACGTTTAGAACAATTCTGGACTGTATTTTTCCAGAACTTCCACAGCCGAAAGACGCGAGGGCGGGATGCGCTGAAAACACAGATGTCCCGCCCTGAGAGTCCCTGGGCGAACGCCCAGCCGGGCCCCGGATGTCAGGGCCCGGAGGGATAGGCTGCCTGGTCTGCGGCGCCGTCAAGGATCGACAGCGCATTTTCCTCGGTCATGTCCATCGTCACGAAGGAATAAAGGAAGACCTCAATCCCTGCGCCTTCAGATCGGACAGCGCCAAGACCGCACACGCATCGTCCGGGTCCCGTATAGGCCGGCCCACAGTCCAATCGGCTTATAAGATTGGCTTGGCCCGCACGACTTGATGAAGGCCGAAGATACAAAGCCACACCTTTGCCAGTCAGGCGAGGCGCCCGTTCCGCAATTGGTTGCCGCGGCTTTCGCCGCACACGCGAAACTGCTATGCCACATGTCCTCAGCTCTCAAATCCGTTTCAGCACGAATGTTCAAATTCCCCTTGCGCTCGGCGAAGACGATCGCCGTGCTTGCCGTCAGCCAGATCATCGGCTGGGGCACTACCTTCGATATGCTCGGCGTCATGGGCCGTGTCGTCGGGCCCGATCTCGGCCTGCCGAACGAAGTGGTCTTTGCCGGCCTCACCGTCATGATGGTCGTCAGCGCCATTGCGGGCCCCGCGACCGGCCGCTGGCTCGCGCGCTTTGGTGCAGCCCGCGTGCTTGCCGCATCGTCGGTCACCTTCGCGACGGGCCTGCTGATGCTTGCCGCCACGCATGGGGTCGTCCTCTATGCGGCTGCCTGGATCGTCGTCGGCCTTGGCGGCGCGCTTGGCCTTTCAGCGCCCGCCTATACCGCCGTCGTCGAGCGAGAGGGCCTGAACGGCAGCCGGATTATCGCCATCCTCATGCTTTTCACCGGCCTGTCGGCAACGCTCTTCTGGCCGGTCCTGACGCTGGTGACGGACGCCTATGGATGGCGCATCGCCTTCATCTTTTCGGCGGCGCTTCACATATTCGTCTGCCTGCCACTCCATCTTTTCGCCCTGCCGAAGCCCGCTGCAACGCACACGCAAGGCACTGCCGCGGATACCCCATCGATCGCGCTATCGCCGCGTGAGGGCCGCAAGGCCTTCCTGCTGCTTGCCACCTCGACGACGCTCGGCACCTTCATCAGCTTCGGCATTGCGCCCTCGCTGATCGAAATCTTCCGCCAGTCCGGCGCCTCGCCGGCGCTTGCCCTGCAGCTCGGTTCCGCCCGCGGCGTCATCGGCATTTCCGCCCGCGGGCTCGACATGCTGCTCGGCAAACGCGGCAACCCGATCCTCACCTCGGTCATGGGCATCAGCCTCATGCTGGTAAGTTTCCTCATGCTTTTGCTATGCGGCACCTCGACGCCGCTGCTTGTCGCCTTCATCGTTATGTACGGCTTCGGCTCCGGCGTGCTTGCCGTTGCCCGGGCGCTGCTGCCGCTCGCCTTCTTCTCGCCCCGCGAATACGGCCTGCAAGCCGCCCGCCTCTCGCTGCCGCAAAACCTTGCCAACGCCATCGCCCCCGTCATATTCACCGCCACCCTCGACCGCGTCGGCACCGGACTGACCCTCACCATCTGCGCAGCGCTCGCCGCCCTTGCCCTGGTCTTCGTTTTCATGCTGGCGGGAATGGTCAGATCTGCAAAGCAGATGGTTCCGTCACAGCGCTGAACCGCGTCTGCGCTACGTGCAGCTTGGCCTTGGCCGATCGCCCCCACCGGGTTCACATGAAGCCTCGCGCGACAGCGTCGCATAAGAAGCACCCCGTCCAGCTCGCCTGCCTCGCGCTGCCAGCTCAGGAAACCAGACGCCGCCTTCTTCTCGGCCAAGTCTTTCGTCCGCCACAAAGCCCACGGCAGGAAAGATCGGATGGTGATGGTGTTTTCTCTAAGGGTCTGCCGCTGTCCCTCATCCATCTGCCACCACCTTCTGCCCGTGATCACGGGGAGAAGGGATATGCCCCGCCCTCTTACACGGCCGGCAGCCGGCGTGGGCCACGTCCCCTCGCCCCAGTCGCCCCGGGTGAGGGTGAGGGTGAGGTTGAGGGTGAGCGAAAAATTCAGTTGAAGCGCGAAACTTCTGACGATCCGCAATCAAAGGCTTTCATGGTGAGGAGGCAGGGCCGTCGCAAACCGTCAATCGCAATCAGCCGAGCGGCTGCCTTACCGCTGTCTCAACATCGTAATCCGCCGCAATCCGCATTTCCCGGACCGGCCGCACGAGTTCGATCGAACGCTGGTAATCAGGATGCGCCTTATAAGCGGCAAGTGCCGCCTCGTCGTCGAATTCGCCGTAGACCACCAGGTCGACATCGGTGCCGAGCTGGTCGGTCTTCACATTGGTGCCGATCTCCAAAAGCCGCGCATGCGGAATCGCCGTCAGCACCGAAAGCCCGACGCGCACCGTCTCCAGGTTTTCCGCGCTTGCGGTGAAGAAAACGATATGGCGGATCACCGGGACACTCCTCATCTTCAACAAAGCCGCGCGATAGCACGCGCAAGCCACCCCTTCAACCGCTGCAGGATGCCCGGCGCCTCTTCGCGGCGCAGGGCGGCATGGAAGGTCCGGCCGTATTCGGCGAGCTTCTCCGCCCGGTCCGTGCCGTTGACGATGCGGCGTGCGTTCACCCAGTCTTCCTTTTCGGCGTTCAGGTGGTCGGCAAGCCTGTGCCCGGTGAAACTGCCAACCAGCATGCCTTCGATCAGGATCGTCACGGCGGCCGCCATCTCCATCGCACGGTCCGGCTCGGCGACGAGGTCGATGCCGATGATCGCACTCATCGCCTCGTAGTTGCGCTTGTGGGTGAGCTGAACCAGCCCGCGGCCCAGCCAGCACTTTCCGTCCTCGTCCGGCTTCCAGTATACGGTCTTCACCCAGGAAAGCTTGCCTGCCGCATAGGCGCCGTCGAGAATTTCGATCGCCCTTGCGTCGCTGCCGGCCAGGGTCTCACGCACTGGCTGCATCGTGAAGGCCGTCTCGTGGAAAGCCGTCGCCAGGATGTAGGCCAGCCACCGCCAGTCCGCCTGCGGCATGCGTTGCTCGAAGAAGTCGAGAATCGCCGTCATGCCCTCGACCTGCCCCTCGGAAAGGGCCCCTTTGAACAGGCTTTGCCGCACGGCGTCGAAGAAGAATGTCCGGTCGATGTGGATAACCATGAAATCTGACCTGGTCCTAATCGATTAAAATAATTTCAATCGTTTAAAGCGTTTAAGCCCCTGATTTACACCGCATTTGGCCTATGTCATGCGTTTCCTGTCGAAGCTCGCCGAAGGACAGGAGACCGAATGCAAACGCCCGCCAACAGCCAGCCCACCATTCCACAGCACCTCGTCGACCAGATGGAAAACGAGTGGCGCCAGATCCGCCCGGCGCGCGAAACGCAGCGCCCGGCGCCACAGCCGCCCAAGCAGCGATAAACCCAGAAAACTCAAAAGGCGAGACGGCGGATCCTTCAAATCCCCGTACCTTCGGCTCGCCGCCGCCGTCCAGGATCAGCGTCGTCAGCGCCAAGACGAGCCCACCCAGCCGGTCGGGCGAGCAGCCGTCCGAAACCCCGTCGACGCGCAGGGCAATGCCCTTGCCGCCGGCAGCCGTCACCAATTCCGTCGTCTCCTCGATCGCCTCCGGCCCTCCGTATTCGCCGCGCCGAGTTCCACGGCGATCCCGCCTCCGCAGCCGCGCGTGGTCCGGCAACGAGTGCCGCCTTCCCCTTGAGGTATTCCCGTCCTTCACGTTCGAAACATTCGCCGCCGCTTAGGATCTACCTCTTCGCCCGCTCGCCGTCGCCCACCCTCAGCGGCCAATCGACGATATAATCTTCCAGGTTGTCGGGATCGATCTCCGTCTCACTGATCGTCCGCCCGCGGGCGGAAATGCCGGCCTGGTGCACGGTTTCCGGGTCGCCGGAAACCAGCCGATGCCACCAGTAAAGATCGCGCCCCTCGTTCACCAGCCGGTAGCCACAGGTCGGCGGCAGCCAGGCGATTTCCTGCACGTTCGCCTTCGTCAGCTGCACGCAGTCCGGCACGAAATCCCGCCGCTTCTCGTAGTTCGAACAGCGGCAGCTTTGGCCGTCAAGGAGCTTGCAGGCAACGGAGGTGAAATAGACGTCGCCCGTATCCCACTCCTCCAGCTTGTTAAGGCAACAGAGCCCGCAGCCGTCGCAGAGGCTTTCCCATTCCTCGCTGTTCATTTCGTTCAGCGTTTTCCGCTTCCAGAAGGGTAGTTCGTTCATCATTCGTTTTCTTGCAACAGCGTCCGCAAATCCGCGTGAGACGCCTTCAATTCTCTTGTTATCGGCCGCCAAATCAATCAATTATTCAGCATGCTTCGTTTATCGAAGAGCGGCAATGCCGAAGGATGGCTGTGCTCTGACGCCTGGCTCGCCAGCCGTCAAGCGCGATCGGGCGGGAATCTAAAACGTGCAGGATCCGGACAATCCAGAAGAACCCCCGCGCAGGAGCCGGCACATCCTGCTGAAGATCGATTCATGGATCGATTCCACCCTCTGGAACGCCGGTTTCCGCTCCGCCGAGATCTGGGAAGACGTCACCATCTTTTTTCGCCGCTTCCGCGTGCGCGGCTGGAAGCGCTTAGTCTTCGAACTTAGCGGCGAAGCGTTGACGCTCGGCGCTGCCGGGTCGGTTCTGATGCTCCTCCTCGCCCAGCCTGCCTTCGAGGCTACCAAGGAAGATTGGCGCAATCGCGGCGATTTCGCCGTCACCTTCACCGACCGCTACGGCAATGTCATCGGCCACCGCGGCGTCATCCATCAGAATTCGGTGCCCATCGACGAATTGCCCGATTCGCTGATCAAGGCGGTGCTCGCCACCGAGGACCGCCGCTTCTTCGACCATTTCGGCATCGATTTCATCGGCCTGTTCCGCGCCATGAGCGAGAATGCCCGCGCCGGCGAAGTCGTCCAGGGCGGCTCGACGCTGACGCAGCAGCTTGCCAAGAATCTTTTCCTGTCCAACGAGCGCTCGATCGACCGCAAGATCACCGAAGCCTTTCTGGCGCTCTGGCTCGAAGCCAACCTGTCGAAAAAGGAGATCCTCTCCACCTATCTCGACCGCGCCTATATGGGCGGCGGCACCTTCGGTGCGGCGGCGGCCTCGCAGTTCTATTTCGGCAAGAACATCACCGATGTGAACCTCGCAGAATCGGCCATGCTTGCCGGCCTCTTCAAGGCACCGGCGAAATATGCGCCCCACGTCAATTTGCCGGCAGCGCGCGCCCGTGCCAACGAAGTGCTTACCAATATCGTCCAGAGCGGATTGATGACCGAGGGCCAGGTGATTGCCGCCCGCCGCAGTCCGGCGACGATCGTCGACCGCAACGAGCAGGAATCGCCCGATTTCTTCCTCGACTGGGCCTTCGAGGAGGTCCAGCGTCTTGCCGCGCGCTTCCACCAGCATTCACTGATCGTGCGCACCACGATCGACATGGGTATCCAGAAGGCGGCAGAAGATGCAGTCGAGACGTCGCTGCGCGAATATGGCGAGTCCTTTCATGCCAAGCAGGGCGCGATGGTGATGCTTGAAAACGGCGGCGCGGTGCGCGCCATGGTCGGAGGGCGGGACTACGGCGAGAGCCAGTTCAACCGCGCGACGCGGGCGCTGCGCCAGCCGGGCTCCTCCTTCAAGGTCTATACCTATGCAGTGGCGATGGAGAGCGGCATGACCCCGCAGACTACCATCGTCGATGCGCCGATCTATTGGGGCAACTGGAGCCCGCACAACTACGCGAACCGCTATGCCGGGCGCGTCACGCTCGAAACGGCGATCGCGCAATCGATCAACACGATCCCGGTGCGGCTTGCCAAGGACAAGCTTGGCATCCAGCCGATCCGCGCCATGGCCAAGGCGATGGGCATCGAATCGCCGGTGCGCGACGACGTGACAATCCCGATCGGAACGTCGGAAGTCACCGTTCTCGACCAGGCGACGGCTTATGCGGTGTTTCCGGCGGGCGGCTATCAATCACGTCGCCACGGCATCGCCCAGATCCTGGATTACGGCGGCGACGTGCTCTACGATTTCGACCGCGACGAGCCGCCGGCCAAGCGCGTACTGTCGGAAAAAGCCGATGCCTACATGAACCAGATGCTGACCCGCATCCCCTATTTCGGCACCGCCCGCAAGGCAGCGCTCGACAACGGCATCCTCACCGGCGGCAAGACCGGCACGACGCAGGCCTATCGCGACGCCTGGTTCGTCGGCTTCACCGGCAACTACACCTGCGCCGTCTGGTTCGGCAACGACGACTATACCTCGACGAACAACATGACCGGCGGCTCGCTTCCCGCCATGACCTTCAAGCGCGCCATGGATTACGCCCACCAGGGCATCGTCCTGCGTCCCATTCCCGGCGTCGAAAACCCGGCGCCGCCGGCCAAAGAAACCGCCAAGACCGCCGCTGCCAAACCCGAAGACAGCATTCCACAGCTCATCCGTCCCCGCATGCTCTCGGTGGGATCGACAAGGATCCTCAAAGACCTCGGGGAAAAGCTGAAATCCGCCCCGCCACTCGAAGCGCAGAAGGTGGCGAGCGCGGGGTAGGTTTCACGGCAAGACCGATGGGCGGCTGCGTGTTCACCCCCACGATCCTCATTCCCGCGCTCGTCGCAGGAGCCCAGCCACGGTGCGTCCGCGCGGCGAAGAGCCTCATAGACCATGCAGGCAACGCGAGATGTCGCCCAATTCGGATGTCGCACTTGCCGTCCACAATGTCAGCGATCCGCTCCGGTGACACTGCGACAGCGTCTGCCGATGCATCTCCGTCGAGCTGCACCGGCTTGAAGAACTCCTCTCGAAGTCTTTCGCCCGGATGCGGATTGGGCAGCAAATCGTCGCTCGTCTGTGGCATGGCAACTTCTCCTTCCTCCACACATCCCCCCAATCCTCCACCGCGTATTCGCCCGCGCCCGCGCCCGCGCCATTCCACCCCGCCGGAATCAATGCTAACCCTTTCACCTGATTTGTTTCCAAGGGCATGCAGTGTTTCGATTCCCGCTTTTTATCGCGATCACGCTGATTGTCGCTTTCGGCGGCGGAATCGTGGTTTCGCTCTATGCGCTGGACGCGACGCAGGGGTTTGGCGCGATCAAGCTCGGCGCCTGGGAAGCCTTTCCCGAATTGCAGACGGCCGATGCCGATCCTTATGCGAAGTCCCACCGCGCCCGGGCCGGCAAGCTGCTTTATGGCAGCGCCGAGGGGCTGACTTTCACGGCGAGCGTCGACGACAGCGGGGAGCGGTTGAACGCGGCCTGCAGCTACCGCATCAGCGGCCAGACGCCGCCTGCCCGGCTGTGGACGCTGTTTACTTCGGACAACAGCGGCAATCCCGCCTCCATCCGTCCCGGGCTGCCGGCGGCGCTGAATTCCTGGACGATCCTGCGCCAGGCCGACAGCAGCTTCACTATCGACATTTCCGCCAATGCAAGGCCGGGCAACTGGCTGGCGCTTCCCGCCGCCGGCACGTTCCGGCTGGTCCTGACGCTGTTCGACACGCCGACTGCCGGAAGTTCGGGCGTCATCGATCTCGCTATGCCGAGGCTTACGAAGACCGGATGCGGCAATGCTTAGGCTGATATTCTCAATCCTGACCGGCCTCTTCGGCGCCGCGCTGCTGCATCTCGTCATCATTCTCGCGCTGCCGCACTACACCGGCAGGGACGCCCAGACGCGGGTTCTTGCTGAGGGCGATCAGAACCATTTCTATCTGCTCTCAGCACAAACCGACGACGCGGGGCTAGCAAACAGCGATCCTTTCTTGCGCACCGCCGTCTGCGCCTTCGATCTGGAAAACAACCCAGTCCGCTTCACGGCAAAAGGCAACGTGCCGTTCTGGTCGATCGCCGTCTATGACGGCGCCTCGAACGAAGTCTTCAGCATGAATGACAGAACGTCTGTGGGGGGAGCGCTGGATGTTCTCGTCGCAACGCCGATCCAGCTTACCGGTTTGCGCAAATCGCTGCCTGCGGAGCTGCAGCCGACTATTCTTGTCGAGATGAACCACCCGCAAGGCTATGCGGTGCTCAGAACGCTTGCCCCGCAGGCAAGCTTCGATGAGGCAGCCAGAAGCTTCCTCGCGGGCGCCGGCTGTGAGGCCTATGCACCCGCCGACTGAGGCTTGGCCTCACTCGTTCTCCGCGCGGTTCTCCACACGCGATGCGCGATGCGCCGGGCGCTTCGGCATCTCCGGGAGGCGCTCGTAGCGTACGCCCGTGAACAGCAGAATCTGAGCCGTGACCGGCTCCCTTTCCTTGCGGCGTGGCATCTGTTGCCGCCGGTCCGCCAATGCGACTACTATGGCCATTCTCGTCTCCATGCACTGCCCGAGACGGATGAACGTGAGCGGATTTCACCCTGCCCGCCTGCACGGGCCAGCGCGTCCTGCGGCGCCGGATATTCCGGACCGAGGGCATTCGCGCCTTTCTCACGGCACCTATTCGAAATACCGTGAAGCGGAATCTTGACGACCGAAGCACTCAATCGCGCCGTTCCTATCCGAATTGAGACACATGATAGTTAACAGTCTACTAATATTGCAGGCTCGCGGCGTCTGCACGACACCGGTTACTAAACGCGGTTACCAGCCGTTTGGTTTCAATCCGACGGGAGCAAAAATACGAATATAATTCGACAATTATTTCAACCACTTAAAATCACCACGTGGCGACGTCCCGAGAAAGGGCGACTGTTGCATATTTACGTCACAAAAGATATTTAATTGCGGCCGCCTCATTTGCGCATATCGTGTTTTTGCCAGTCGAGTTTCAGGGCAATGGCCGGTTGGGAGACCCATGTATGCTCTTGCCGCAAGAACGGAGGGCAGATGATGTCATTGATGTTGAACTCGTCATATTCTCCGGAAGACCTCGATGTGCTGAGATGCGTTATTGGACGCATGGTGCGCGGAAAGGCGATCGATATCAAAAGCGCCGACGCGCGATTTGCCGCCTCTGCCGCGCTCGATCTTTCCCAGGCAGGCCATACCGATAGCGAGAAGCTGCTGACGGCCACGCGTTCGCACAAAGGTCTTTGAACTGCATCCCGCAGATGCGTCCGGGAGCGCCTTGCCCGCTGCAAGGCGCTTTTTCATTGCGCTGGCGATCCTGAGATGCACGTTATGCGTGCATCATCATCTCGCATTTGATTAAAATCTTCAGCAACCGTTAACCGTGCCGGTGTAGGATTTGTTCATCTTCGCATGGGTTGATGTGCGTTCCGCCAGCGCATGAGGGCCCGAGTTCCGCGTTTCCCAGGGTGTTCGTGTGCGTGACCGGTTTCGAGACCTAGAGGGGCCCCTGGCCATCCGGAAAAAGGATGTGGTATTGATGGCGACAGTCAGCAGCTTTGAAGGATTGGCGCATCCCACCCGATCCGAGCTGCGCCAGTTCGCCGAACTGTTCATGCCGCTTTTTCAGGCCTCCTCCGACGAAGCTCGCCGCCAGGCGGTTGCCGCTCTTTCACAGTGCAAGACCATACCATCGGCCGTTGCCCTCTTCATCGGCAGCCAGCCGATCGCAATCGCTGCGCCATTCCTGACGGCTTCGCAGGCGGTCGACGACGATACGTTGATCGTCATCGCACGGTCGCAGGGAGCTGCCCACGCCCGGGCGATCGTCAGCCGCGACAGCCTTTCGCCCAAGGTCATCGATGCGCTTGTGGCGCTGCGTCACGCCGAGCC
>NZ_JABEPH010000147.1:0-13311 GCF_013004495.1 Rhizobium sp. SEMIA 4085 | reverse complement strand
GCTCGATGCCCCCGCCTTCGTGGATGGCGGTGACCACCGCCTCGCATGTCGATAGATAGAAATCGTCACGATAGAGGGCATTGACTGGCATGGGGCTCACGCTGCTGGTTCGTAGGGTATCTTTATGTCCTGCGACGCGGTCAGCCACGAGGGAACGGGCAGGCCCTTTGACGTCAGGAAATCGGGGTTGAAGAGCTTTGACTGGTAGCGGTTGCCGTAGTCGCAAAGGATCGTCACCACGGTGTGACCCGGGCCAAGATCCTTCGCAAGACGTACCGCACCGGCAATATTGATTCCCGTCGAACCGCCGAGGCAGAGCCCTTCGTGTTCGACGAGATCGAAGACATAGGGCAGCGCTTCGGTGTCGGAAATCTGATAGGCGAAATCCGGCGTGAAGCCTTCGAGATTGGCCGTGATGCGACCCTGGCCGATGCCCTCGGTGATCGAGGAGCCGGAGGATTTCAATTCACCGTTCTTGTAGAACTCGTAAAGTGCTGCCCCCTCAGGATCGGCGATACCGATCTTGACGTCCTTGCGGAACGCCTTGAGGCCCGCCGCGACGCCCGCAAGCGTGCCTCCAGAGCCGACGGCGCTGACGAAACCGTCGACCTTGCCGTCAGTATCCTTCCAGATTTCCGCGGCCGTGGTCTCGATGTGTGCCTGGCGGTTCGCGATATTGTCGAACTGGTTCGCCCAGATGGCTCCGTTCGGATCGGACTTCGCCAGCTGTTCTGCCAGGCGGCCGGAAACCTTCACATAGTTGTTCGGGTTCTTGTAAGGCACGGCAGGCCCTTCTCCCAGTTCGGCGCCGAGCACCTTCAGCGCGTCTTGCTTCTCCTGGCTCTGCGTTTCGGGGATGACGATCACCGTGCGGTAGCCGAGCGCGTTGGCGACGACCGACAGCCCGATGCCGGTATTGCCGGCGGTGCCCTCGACAATCACACCGCCCGGCCTCAGTAGCCCCTTCTTCTCGGCATCGCGGATGATGTAAAGCGCGGCGCGGTCTTTCACCGACTGGCCGGGGTTGAGGAACTCCGCCTTGCCGAGGATGGTGCAGCCGGTCGCTTCGGATGCGCCCTTGAGCTTGATGAGCGGAGTGTTGCCGATCGCCTCGATGACGGATGGATGGAAGGTCATGGAATCTGCCTCTGTGGAACTGGTAGTTTAGGAACGGTCTTTTCCCTTCACAAGGCTGGGTTGGCAAGAAATGCTATTCCATGGCCCCGCCTGCGACGATAAAATTAGACTTCCGCTTTCAAAAATCCCACGTGACTTGCAATTTGCGTCGGACTGCCCGCCTCAAGCACACCAAAACCCTCGACGGGATCATCGGCGGCCGGATCGGCTGAAATGAGCCACAATAGCGTGATAAAGGCATGAATCCGGGAGGCAGCGAGGAACTTCCGGTTCTGGTTTTGTGCTGAATCGGCAGTCTGGAGGAAGTCAATGATGCGTGATTTCATCGCCCGTCCCGAACATGGCATCGCCTGGATTTCCGGCGCGAATTCAGGCATCGGACGGGCATTGGCGCTGAAACTGGCAGGCGAGGGATACAAAGTCGCCGTCACCGCGGGCAATCATGAAGAGCTGGCCGAACTTCAGACCGAAGCAAGCGGGCTTTCCGGCAGCATCGTCGTTCTCGATGGCGACGTGACCGATCCCGAGGATATGGAGCATGTGCTTGCCTCGATCGAATACGAGCACGGCGCGCTCGCCCTGGCGATCTTCAATACCGGCATTTACCAGCCTGTGCATGCCGAGGAATTGAACCGTGCGGATTTCGAGAAGAGCTTCGCCGTCAACCTCTGCGGTGTTGTCAATTGCCTCCTGCCTGCAATTCGGCACATGAAGGCCAAGGGGCAGGGGCAGATCGCCATCGTCTCGTCCGCCGCCGGCTATGGCGGCCTGCCTACGAGCGCGGCCTATGGCGCCACCGAGGCGGCGCTGATCAACATGGCCGAAAGCCTGAAATTTGACCTCGACAAGATGGGTATCCGCATCCAGATCATCTGCCCCGGCTTTGCCGATATGCCGGCGGCGCGCGAGAACAGCTTCCCGCTGCCGACGCTCGTGTCGCCTGCGGAAGCCGCCGAACAGATTGCGGCAGGCCTCAAATCCAATCGCTTCGAAGTAAGTTTTCCGAAGCGCTTCACCTATATGCTGAAACTCCTTCGGCTGATGCCCTACGGCCTCTACTTCCGGCTGGTGAATCGTTCGGCGCGCTGGTGGAAGCATCCACCCCCTTCGTCCGGCCACCATCCGGCGACACCGCATCCTGCGGAGTGATTGGGGTAAAGTCTCTCAGTGCAGCCTACGGCCAATGAAGAAGAGCCGGTTCACGAAGGCGTGCTCGCCCGCCCTGCCGATAATCCGGTCAGCAAGATTGACGAGCATTTGCCTTGGAACTGGAAAGCGAAAAGCGCTGCTAATCTCGGCGGCCGCGTAAACAAGGCCCGAAAAAGCTCCTCCGAGCGCTGTAGGCCTTCATCCGTCAAGATCAATGACTTCGTTTTGCTCGCCGGATCGCCGATCAGGCCCTTCTTGAACAATCGATCTGTTGCATTCCAATCAAAACCCTTCGACGCCCGACGCCCGTCATGCAACGTCAGCCATAGTAGCGCCAAGACAGCGTCGTCGATCTTGTCCTCGTCGATGTCCATGCTCCGATCATAACATGCAAGCGACCCAATCTCATGCGACCTTCAGCGTATGCATACTCAGGCGCCGGCTTTTTTCGCTAACGCAAGGAAATATCGATGGCCAACGATATCGGGTAGACCCTGAGATCGGCCCGGCGCCTACCGGTAATCATCACGATCGCCTCTGGACGATGATGCCCCTTCCAATCTGTCCAGCATTTGCAAGAGAAGGTCGGCGCAAACCTTTGTCGGTTCGTCATCGGCACACTTGATGTCAATTTCAACGTCTCCATCATGGATGTGAAAATGCGCCGCCTTCGATGGGGGAGGAAGGGGTGGACGATCACGCATTCGTCCCCTGCGCCAACCAAGACGACGACGATCCTCATCTGAGGGAGCGGCTTGCTGACCGGGCGGAGTGGATTCAGGCGCCGCTGTTGCATTGTCTGGCGGCCGCGGCGTGTCGGTGGGCTGCTGGGCAAAGCTTGCGCCGGCGGTCAATGCCAAGGTAACGGCTGCAATGGAAAGGATGGGTTTCATGACTGATCCTCGGATTTCGCACATGAAGGAACGCCTCGCACCGAGGTTGGTTGCAACGATACTTTTAAGGGCTAAATGGCGTTGCGCTAATGACGACGTATTGGAAGAGCGTCGTGTCCGACATAGCTTGCGGCGCTTCGAACCATCAAGGTCGTTCCAGCCTTCTAAGCCGGCGTTGGGAGCATGAGGAGGGCCGATATAAAGTCCTGCTGCAAAAGGTCCTCATCGCGCTCGTGAGGGCCGCGCGAGATATATTCCTGCACAAAATCGAAGCCACAGCAGGAGTTTAGCCACCAACAGGAAATAAGTAGTCGGAATAAAATGAGGAGCCGGTTCATTCAAGAACCGACTCCTGCAAATGCATCAACCACTTAGGTTGGAAATCTGGCTCCCCGGGCCGGATTCGAACCGGCGACCTGTCGATTAACAGTCGAATGCTCTACCGCTGAGCTACCAGGGATCACCGCTTGGCGCGGCGTGAGTGGGCTAATACAAATGCTTGTTCGATTTGCCAAGCAGTTTTTTCAAAAAAATGACATCCGCTTGCATTTGCGGCGTTTGTTACCATCTCCTGTGCATGACTGACGGGAAAGACAATAGCAGAAACCCGCGCGAAAAGCGCTTCGGCATCGATCATACAACGGGAAAGCTCGTTCTCGGTTCCCTGCACATCCCTCTGCCGCGCTCGCGGATTGCCCGCGTGTTCATAGGCGTCCTGCTGATCTTCTGCGGTATCCTGGGCTTTCTGCCGGTTCTCGGCTTCTGGATGATACCGCTCGGCTTCATCGTTCTCTCGCACGACCTGCCGTTCGCCCGCAGATGGCGCCGCCGATTCTCCATCTGGTGGCACAGGCGGAACACGTCCGCAGGCTGATGGAGAAACCAAGGAAAAGAGCGTGTGAAGAACGGTTCGGAACACCGTTCAGAGGTTGCCGGGGTCATTTTTCAGAAATGGCCTCTTGCGATTTTTCTAGGATGGTTCTAAACGCTCGCCACGGTTCGATTACTTGAACCTGTGAGGCCTCGTGGCGGAGTGGTGACGCAGAGGACTGCAAATCCTTGTACCCCGGTTCAATTCCGGGCGAGGCCTCCAAACTTTATTCACCCCAGTTGTAAGTAGTCGATTTTGCTTGATTATTTCTCGGGTGCGGCAATCTGGACTTGAACCGCTCCGCCACACCAAAGCAGGTGTGGCAACCCGTTCCCGGTTTAACCGTCCGTCCCATCAGCCGCCGGCAACAATTTTGTGCCGATTCCGTCCCAATTGATCTTGCCTACAGCCATCCTCGCAAGACGTGCCCGGTTTGCATCCCGGGTGTAGATTTTCGACGTCTTTGCATCTTTCCAGCCGAACATCGCCTCAAGCATATTATCGGTCGCTTCGTTACGAGCGACATTCGTGGCCAGTCCCTTGCGCACGGAATGCGATGTCAGATGCGGCATTCCCGCCTGTCTCCACCAATCCGAAATGCGATTGCCAAGCCCCTTCACGCTGAACGGCTTGCCGAATTCTGTGACGAGGTGCGTCAATGCTGTGACTTTGTGCGTTGCCAAGACGCCTTCGAGAATCGGATGAATGGCGATCTCGATATCAACAGGCGTCCGGTTGCGATTCTTGAAGAGCCGAAGCTTGAATGCATCCAGCCTGCGATGCTGCGGACCAAGCACGGCTAGATCCGATACGCGCAAGCCTGTGTACGTCTAGATTGCCTCATAGAGCACAGCCTTGGAGTTTATGCCGTGATGCTCGATGAAGCGATCGACGTCTTCCGGCTTGGCCGTCTCGTGGCCAATCGCTGTAAGCGCGGAAAGGGTCAACGAGGCGCGCGATATTTGGCGAGATCGGCTTATTGTCCTTCTTCGTCTCAAAGACCTGGCGAAGGACTTTCAGGCGCTCGTCGGCTGCGAATGACGTTTCCTTCTTGCGATCCCGGAGAACCTCAACACCAAATATCTTGGCCATGAGCGGGTTGCAAAGGATGGCTACGTCGAGATCAGTGTTGACGAGCCGAACTCTCACACCGGCTACGACCGACGGCATGTCCTGAAGCACAAATATCTCTGGGAAAAGCAGAACGGCCCGCTGCCTGATGGGATGTTCTTGAAGTGCCTGGTTGGCGACAAGACGAACACCGAGCCGCCGAATTGGGAGCCGCTGCGCAACGCTGCCTTACCTCAATGGCCATCGCGGTTTGGGCTACGAGGCTGCGGAGCCGGAGGTCGGGCCTGCGATCATCGCGGTAGCGAAGCTCCGGCACGCTGCGAGAAAGGCAAGATCCAAGGCAGGTTGAAGCATGAATGAATTCGCACTCGCAACCATCCCGGGCGCCGTCGGCTATTAGGTGGACCGATCAATGGCCAGCAGCGAGCTCAACAGCGGACCTAGCCTCTTCAGCGGGCAGTCGGCCTTCATGCACCGCTCGACAAGTTCGCCACGCATGGCGCCATTTGTCGCTGCTCTGGTTGGGCTCGTGGATAAGCCAGTTCATTGCCTCCTCAGCCGAACCGACAATTATCCGGATACGGCCATCTCCCAAGACGAGGGGTTTCTTCCAACGTTGCGTCAACATGGTCTCGCTCCAAACGAAAGTTTCTCGGTCATAAGAAATCCGCCGCGGCGTCAGATCGTTCCATCGAATTTCAAAGAAGCAGGAGCGGTCGATGAACAAATTCGACTGCGGAGCAATGAAGCGCCCACGGCGGATAGCCTACTACCGGCGAGTCCATGACGCCGAGAACCGCGTCCTTCGCGATGGCCGGCACGACATCATCTTCGCGACGGAAACCGAAGCGCTCAAGGCCGCCAACGGTGCGTTCTTCGAACATCTCAACAGCCCGATCACCGGCATTTCCTCCATGGGCGGCAGCAAGAAGGGCGTGGCGAAGAAGACCGCGGAGGCGATCTTCCGGAAGGGGGAGCGGATCGAAGTCGAGCGTAAAGGAGCAGTCGCATGAACGCCAACGTCAAGATCGATTTGGAGAGCGCCTCGGCTCTCTGGAAGGATGGCTCATCGATCGGCGTCATCGCGACCAAGTATGGTGTCTCCCGGCAGACAGTCGGGACATCCCCGCTGCTGCAAATCCACGCTAGCGACGAAGAGCGTCTTGGTACAGGCAAGGAGCTGCATGAACTCGGCGTTCATCAATGCCGGTGGCCGCTGAATAACGGCTCTCCATTCCTGTTCTGTGCCGATGCGACCGGCGGGGATCTTTACTTCTGGCATCTCATGCACCGCGGCTATCGCGTCAGGAAGGGTTGATGGTCGACCGTATCTCCTGCTGCATCCCATTTTGCAGCCGCACCACGAAGCACGAATGCCGCGAGTGGATTTGGCCGCTTGTCCGGCGCTACAATGCGCCGCCGCGACAGCAAGCTTGTCCGGCTCTACCAGAAGCGGTTCGAGAAAAATCAGTTCTGGGAATTAAAGACCGGCTCGCCGGAGAGGAGAGCGGCGGTTCGCCTTGCTGGCCTTTGCGCGAAATCATGGTCGGCGTGCAAGAAACAGGCGATCGAAAGGGCTGCTGGTATATGAGCAAAGGCAAGCTCGACGCACTTCTCGACGGGTCTCGGCATCAAGTTGGTAACGGTCTATCGACGCCGTGCGGCCGCGCAAACCAGCTCCGATGGGGATGTACGTTTGAGGCTTAGCCCGGGTGAACTTCCTGACGCATTCTCACTCGGGCTGCGGCGCGGGCACCAATTCGAGGCAACGCTTCAACGATAAAGAATCGTTTTGAATGCCGCGGGCAGTGCTGTTTAACTCGCCTCCATAGGAGGAGGAGTTCCCATGAAGAACGTGATTTTAGCAACTGCGCTTTTGCTCCCGTCGTCAGGCCTTGCCGCCCAGGCCGTGGAAGTCAATGCCCGCGCTCACACGTGTAGTCAGATTGCGCAGATGATCCGCCAATCCAAAGCGACTTTTGTACGCACCGGCTTCGGCGGCCGCAGCTTCCGCTATCCGCCGTCCCGCTGTAGGCTGGGTGACAAGCGCGCCATCGTCAGCTTGCGGGATGCCAACGGACAGATGTGCACCCTCGATTATGCGTGCGTTAATGATCCGGCATCACCCTATAATTGGTCCTTGGATTAGCGTCGGAGTCCAGGGGATAAGTAAACCGAAGGCGGCGCGTCGAACCTGGACCGGCCTGACCACCACAGCCCGCCACCTTAACCGGTGTGCGGGCAGGGATTAACGACCCAGGCAAGGTGATCAAGCTCGAAGACGGCATGATCTTCAATTGTGTTGTGACGGGTAACGCATGACACGTACCGAACGAGCGATCATGTCACAGGGCCAGCTTTAACATCAGAGTCGAATGTGGCTGAGCTCCAGTCGGCGATGAAATACTTCTCGACCGTAAGTTCACCCTTCTCAGCTCTGGCGGCCTTTGCTGCAGCGTTGAATACTGCTTGTGCCGCGTCGCGATCTTGGAAGTCGCCGATCAACGTGGTGTTGGGTAGCTTATACCATTTCTTTGCGGTAGGCGCCCATACCCAAGTCGACCATCCAAGTTTCTCCGCTTGAGCGATAAAGGCGGCGTGCGGATCTCGATGGGTGTCCGCTATATCGTAAACGGCAATGTAGCGTGCCATAGGCGTTCCTTTGCTGGTTGCATCAGCAGTTGATAATGAACACCCATGAGTCGCAAGTGCAGTTCAACAACGCGATCCGCTTTGCGCAGTGGTTTTACGGTTATTCGACTTCTCCACAGGATGCCAGCCAAGATGATCGAAAATATCGTGATGCTGGCCCTTATGCTGCTGGCGGCCCATTGGCTCTGCGATTACCCGCTGCAGGGGCAGTTCCTTTCCGACGCCAAACAATCAGGCCCGCTGCGCGTTTACCACCTGATCGCACATTCCGGCATCCAAGGCGCCGGCGTGGCGGTGGTCACAGGGAAAATCTAGCTCGGCTGGTGGCATGGCTGGCACACACGGCGATCGACGAGGCGAAGGTGAGGGGCAAGACGACGTTGGCCCAAGACCAGGCGTTGCATATCGCCTGCAAGATCGTCTGGCTCGCTTCCCTCGTTCTGTCCGCAACGCTGCTGGATGGGTCGTCTATATTGCTCTGGTGGCGATGATTTTTGCACTGTCATCTATCTCGGCATGGTGGCCGAGATGAGCGGGATGGTTGAACGCGGTGCACTGCTGGTGATGTGTATCGTGGTGGCGGTCACGCTGCTATGCTGGATATTGTAGAAATTCGTATCGCGAAGTGCAGAGTAGCTTGATGTTGTGGAAGCCTAATTCGAACGGTTCTCTGCCCGCCTCGCTCGGCGGCGGGCATTGCGCAACTCAGTGTAATAACATCGCGAAATCTCTGAGGATAGTCTCTCGAAGTCGATGATGCCGATGGGCCACGGTGCGCCAATGAGCGACCTCATCGTCAAATTGGACACCGCCATAGCAGTGGATGTGATGGCCGCCGTCGGCATGGAAGTAGATCTGAAGAACTCGCAGACACAGCTTGGCAAGCGCTTCGACTAGGAGGCGGAAGACCGCAAGGACCAGCAGAAGAATTTGCAGGTCACGCTTGGAGGCATGAATAACCAGATAGGCCAGATCACGCCGTTGCAATTCCAGCAGTCGCGCATGCTCGAACAGATCACCGAAAACAAGGCGGCCATCATAGAGACGAACAAGCGAACCGATCGCGTCGTGGAATCCTTCGGCGGCAAGCTGGTTGGCGAAAATGTAAATGAGGCTTTGACGCAGATCAAAGTTCTCAGCAGCAAGTTCGATGACGCCAATGGGCGGGCGAACAAGACGCTTTTTAGAACGCCGATCGTCCGGCCTTAGACCGCGTATCTAATAAAAAAAGAGCCCCGATCGTCGGGGCAGAGGTAATGACGAATACCGCTCATTGGGGGTGCGCGGCTCCCATAAGATGGGCTAGGTGATCTGCCCGTTAAACTAGCCCAAAGGTATTAGTGCGATTTCGCACAAAAATGCGGCCCTGCGTCCGGGGTTTGAGCAGGGCCAGATCGCCGGCTAGATGCGCGTGCGTAGTAGTGCCGCGCAATCCGATCAATTCAACGACTTAGCCGCCAAGATTGTTCCGCTAGCACATAAAAAAGCGCCGCCGAAACGCGAGGTAGGTGCTTTGGAGCGGGTACTCCTAATAGGATCTAACGAACGTATGAAAAGAATGCTCAATGCACACGATGCCATCTTGGCCCGCTTGCCACCGGCAGCGGAGATGATCCGAGGAGCCGAACGCCTGTCGACTGGAAAGCGAAGGGCTGTGCCCCGGAGACGACAGGGATGAAAAAAGGAGTGCGCCTACCTGGAGTGCGCCATAAATCGTATGGCAACCCCTAGTGTTTCGTAGCGCTGTCGATAGATGGCTTTCAAAGAAGCTCGGTGGGTGATCGCGGCGCTCCAGACGCTCGACCACCTCTCTCAGCGCGATCTCGGACTTGATATTGTCGATCGCCTCGCGGAAGGACTTCTCTATTGTCGGAGAATTCGCGTCGATGAGGGCAGATTTGCTGGCGAAGGGTGGCCGTTATTCAGCATCGGCGCCCTTGGGCCTACCTTCTTCGGAGCGGGAGCCTCATCCTTGATGATCTGCCCGAAGCCGATGGCTTGAAGTGAACCCGCCTCATGCGCGGAATGTCGACGATCTTTCGGTGCGTGCAGGCCCTATAGGTCTAATGCAGTAGCAATTTAGTCATAGGTGTTCCTTTCCATCGTTTCGGCTTTCGATGATACTCCGCCAAGCAGAGACACGGAGTGACGGATGGGAAACTTCGGGCCCGTGATTATCGCAAACATTCCCTATTCGGATTTGGAAAAGCTCTCAAATTCCGTGAAGAAGTGCGCCGGCGTTTACATACTCACGGCACCAAGCGGCGGACCAGGAACACCCGCGGTCGACGCTCACTGCTGGTTCCCATCACTCGATGACAGCATCCAATTCGAGCGTGAATGGGCGGCGCCCCACGACGACTGAGTCACGACAAGGACGACGTTGGTCACGCCATCGCAATTGCTGGGATCGCCGTTGACGACGCGATACGACTTGCCATTGGCCGTGAGGGCGAGAGATCGTGATCCCACGGACCAGATGGAAACCTGCACGTCTCCGGCCTGAATGACAGCCCTCGATCTCGCGCGCCGTGTATCCCACCGGCACGAGCTTGGCCGTGTACGATCTTTCGACCGGATCGCCGCCCAAGACAGGATCTCGAGGCGTTACGCGTGTTACGGTATCCCTCTGGCCGACTTCGCGATGAGGCGATCACCGGAGCCCTGCAAGCGTCTGTCGTTAAATTGTTCCATATTGCACCGCATATTAAAATTAGCAGTTGCTTGTGCACCTGCGAAATTGTGGCATCCTGCGAGCGATCAACAGGGGGTGCTATGACCGCCAAGCTATACTTTATAGGTAGACCACAACCAACACGCATGAACTGCCGGCAGATCGTCGATGCTGCCATGCTTGAATTGGTCGAAAGCCTGCACTCACAAGGTCTTGGACGAGCTGAGGTGGCCCTCGCCCTCGCCGACGCATCCGAAGACTACGTCATCAGGCTAGCGAGTGAGGCGGCTCACAGGGCCTAGGCTACCAGCGCGCGCCAGGATCGGCACAGTAACGGCCAGAGCAGTCCCTCGATCGTGGTTGCCAGCGGGGTGGCGAGCGCAACGATCTCGGCCACGTCGATTAAAGGAGAGGTTGAATACTCGACCTTCTCACGCTTGACCGTGCAGAGCCGGTTATGATCGGTGAATGGCTGCCAGGATTGGAAATCTCGAGGAAACGGCCTCGTAACTCGCGTTCACGATGGCATCGGAGATTCGGTCGTCCGACGTGACCATTTCCGGAGGGTGGTCATTCGTCACCGTCCGGCGCGAGCCCTCTTGAGCCTGTGCTCAGCAAAGACCTCGGCGCCCTCCGCGATGGAAGCGCGCCGGACTCATGCCCGGTTTTCCCACGTCGAATCCCAGATAGATCTGGATGCCTGTATGGGCGATACGAGCGTTCGGGCAACAAGGTAGCCGTCATCGCGCCGGCGCCTTCCCGCAACGGTTACAGCGTCGGTTAAATTCATTGTGGACCCAAGGTTTGGGGCGTAGCCGGGCACTATCCCAATGGATAGGCTCGATATACACACGCACGATTCATCTTTTGGTGGCGAAGTGCTTTTCTATCGATGCTTCAAGAAGGAGGAATTTCCCCATGGAAGCCCACAGGTATAACGTTCATAAGAATCTGAACATCTATTGGTCGGTGTTCGATGAAGTCACCGGGCAAAAAGCAGTGATCAACGGATTTGTCATGGACATGCTCACAGCCGAAGAGGCCAAGGAGTTGGTCGGAGCATTGAACCGCGAGTTAGATCAAGTATTTCTTCTGGCTGCGTGACACCGATGACACCGAGCATCAGACTTCCACTTCCCTGACGCTCGCAAGCCAGTCGTCGATCACTTCTTTAAACGCCTCCGGTCCGAGCAGGATCTCGCCCTGATAGGGTTCGACGGTCGCGCGTTCCGGAGCATCATCGTCGTAAGCGATGGTGATATGCAGCTGTTCTCGGCGTAATCCCAGCTCATCTTCGACGCGAACAGCTCTCCGAACCGCTCCATCAGCGGCGGGCCACCCCGCCGGATTTTCACTTCGCCATTCCATGCACAGTCAATGCCATGTCCAATGATGAAGCCGGAGGAGAATGCCGGGATTTTACGAGATAGAATAGGCGAAAAGAGTATGGCAGGCTGTGGCAGCCACGTTGATTTTTCCAAAGATTTTATTTCAGGCCAAGTGTGGCGGCATCCCTGGCAAACGTTTGAAAGCGCCAGGCTTGGTTATTCGGGGCGAGACCACCAAACTTCTCAATGTTTTGACATTTCGGCGTGCGTTTCATCGCCCCTCCGTACAATTCGTGATGCTAATAAATATGGCGGATTGCATTCGAAAGAAACTTCGCAATCGATTAGCTCGAAACCGTAACAGGTCGGAGGTTTTTCGCGTCTGCCAGGCAATTATTTGACAAACAATCATATTTTGGAAAATGAGCGCCTCTCCGGGAGTAACCTCCAAGGCAAAAGCCGGGCGCTGCGGTCTGGCTGAATTGCCGAAATCAGTCCGCTGTGATCCGATATGCCGGCCATTGAACAGGAAATTCGACAGGACGCACGCATTCCGCCCGGCTATAGCGTTCGGCAGCTTCTGGCATCGCCGCTGTTTGCAATGTCGCTGACGGAGGCGGCGAGCCGCCTCATAGCCATCTATCATGAGGCGCCGCGCGCGGTGCGCTATACCTCTGATCTGCGCCGTTGGCTCGTCGCCCAGGCCGCGCTCGCCTTCTATTTCGAGCGTCGGACGGATGCGAGCTGCGAGGATCTGACGGTTACGCGTCTTACCGAGTTTGCGCCGCTGCACCAATTCGCCAGCAGGAATACGATCGCTTCCTATATTGCGCAGATGCGCCAGTACAAGCTCTTCACCGAACGGGAGAGCCCGGACAAGAGACTGCGGCCGTTGGCGCTTTCCGAAGCGGCGGAGCATCTTATCCGCAACTGGTTCGACAGCCATATGGCATCGCTGGATAGATTAGACGGAGGAGAGCGGCTTGCTCTTTCCCAGGCCGACCCACGGCTGCTTTACTATTCCCATCCGCCCGCTGCCCGGGCACTCATCGCCGATCCGCGCTGGAACGATCCGCCGGAAAGCGTGAGGACCTTCACGTTCACCAATCTCGGCAGCAACGTGATCCATGACCTGGTGGCCCGTTTTCCCTCGGGCAATACGCTTTCCGAGCGCTGCTACGTTGGCGAACTGAGGCCGGGAGATCTTGCAAGCCGCTACCATGTCTCGCGCACGCAGATCGTGCGCGTCCTGAACCGTGCGAGAGCCCTCGGCGACATCGGCTGGGACGGCTCGCAATATGGCGAGAAGTTCTGGATTTCCGCCCGCCTGATCGAAGATTATCGGGGATGGCAGGCCGTCAAATTCGAAGCGCTGTCGAGGTCGATGAGCGACGCTTGCGCGCAGATATACATATAATGCCGCGTTCAGGCGCGCTGCACTTCGCTGACGCTATCGTGTCGTCTCGCTGTCCAGCAGCCCGCAGCAGAATATGGCAATCAGCGCTGCGATGATGAAGAAGTCGAACAGCGTGAGAT
>NZ_JABEPH010000012.1:0-34805 GCF_013004495.1 Rhizobium sp. SEMIA 4085 | reverse complement strand
AAGTAATATTCTTGTTCTCGCGGTTGGCGCTGTTCTTAACGGCATTCTCGCAGATGGCCTATGCGGAGCGCAAAGCCGCCATCGTGGTGGGGAACGGCGAATACGAATTTGCGCCTCTCGCTAACCCGAAAAACGATTCCAAGCTGATTGCCGCGACACTCACGGAGCTTGGTTTCGATGTTCTGCTTTTCTACGACGTCAAGAAAGCCGCCGCTGGCGATCTCGAAAATGCCATCCGCAGCCATCTTCTCGGCGCTGATCTTGCTATCCTCTACTACGCGGGACACGCGCTGCAGTACGAAGGGCGAAGCCTGCTGCTACCCGTCGATGTACGAACCGGATCTGCTAAGGAAGTCATCGATGACGCCATGGTTCTCAATGACCTCATTGACATCGTCAAGGACGACCCGGTCGGCGTCAAGCTGATCATTTTGGACGCCTGCCGCAATAACCCGCTCACCTCGGAAAAGGGACTGCGACAGGGATTGGCAAATATCGAGGCCGGCGCAGGTCAGGTTCTCATCGCCTTCGCCACAGGCGCCGGCGAAGTAGCTTACGACGGCACCGGAGTGAACAGCCCTTATTCTTTGGCGCTGGCCAATGCGCTTCAGCAGCCGGACCTCGACATCTACGACACGTTCCGAACGGTGCGCGGAGACGTGCGCCTTGCCACCAACGGATCGCAGATACCGTGGATCACAGGCTCCATCGAAACAAAATTCGTCCTAAAGCCGGGCGGCGCCGACAAACCAGCACCCGAGGTCCCGGGGGGCGATGGCGAGCTGACTATTGACCAGGTCCTCTGGTATTTCATTCAAGATAGCGCGGATCCAACGGATTTCGAACGTTTCGCCAAAGTGTTTCCGAAGAGCCAGCTTGCGGGTGAAGCGCTCAAACGTAGCAGTCTGCAGGTTGCAGAGTTGCAGAAGCGCGGGCTTTTTGTCAGCGGCGCACTTGCCGCCACCCCGATTTCCACCGAACCGCCGTCCGATGAGGCTACTGCAGCCGCTGGAGCGGAATTTATTTTTCAGCAGGCCGGCGAGCGCGCCGTCAGCGAGACTTTTCGTATCTGGCCACGCGAAATGCCCGACACGCAAAGCGGCATGAAGACGCTCGTTACGGATTGCGATCTATATGCAGCCGATCCCAACGATCCTCAACGCGTGGTACCCGGTGTTACGAACGGGCTGGTGAACGTCCGCGACGGACTGCGCTCTTGCGGCTATGCGCTCGCTGCAGACCCCAGCAACCCACGCCTGCAATTTCAGTTAGCCCGCGTCCTCGAAATAGCGAAACGCTATGACTGGGCGGAGCATTTCTACGAACTTGCCAGCCAGCAGCAATACAGCGCCGCTTTCGTCAATCTCGGTTACATGGCCCGGGCCGGTGTCGGCCGGGAGGTCGATTACAAGCGTGCCTTGGATTTCTACATGAAGGCGGCACCGCTCGGAAATCTCAGAGCAAGGACGAATGTGGGAACCGCTTACATCCGCGGTCAAGGCGTGCCTCAAAATCCCGAAGAGGGGATCCTGTGGTACAGACTTGCAGCATCAAGCGGCTGGTCGAATGCGATCACGGCGCTCGGCGACAGCTTCCGTCGCGGTACCGGCGTGAAGAAGGATGATGTGGAGGCGACGAGGCTTTATGCTGCAGCCGCTGATGCAGGTCAGATCGACGCCATGACGAATCTCGGCCGTGCCTATGTCAGCGGCTTGGGTGTCAAGAAAGATGTCAAGCGGGGCTATGATCTGATGATCCGCGCGACCGAAATGGGTAACCAATATGCGCCCTTCTACGCAGCACGCCTTCTCGTGAAGGGCGAAGGCAACGTTCCTCGCGATGCCAATCGCGCACTTGCCCTGTTGGAACTGTCGGCACGCCGAGGCTTCGAGGACGCCTATCTGGAACTCGCCAAGGGTTACGAGGCGGGCAGTTTGAGCCGTGGAAAGCCGGATTTGCAAAAGGCATATTTCAACGCAATGCTCGCCACTCGTTTCAAGGTCGAAGAGGCAGAACGGACCAGGTCTTCGGTGGGTGAAAAGCTGAACGCTGCCACGCGAAAGGAAATCGAGGCAGAAGTCGAGCTTTTTGTTCAGCAGAATGGACTTTGAGGAACGCAGGAATGGCTTTGCGCTGGATCATAGACAAAGTTGGCTGGTTTTTGCCGTTCGGCAGGCGCAGGAGAAATGCCCGGATCGTCGATCCGGGCGATGAGGAGGACAGCCTCCTTTATGTCCTGCAAGATCCGGACGAGGAAGCCAAGCCTAGGAGCCTTATTTCTGTCCTCGGCATGATGCCCGCCAATCTCTTCGAGATCCTTGATACGGCCGTGGAGGCTTGCAGGGCAAATGGCGAATTTCCTGTTGTCGTTCTGTCAGAACTCCGTCCCGATCTAATCGCTGCAAGTTCCGCCCCTTTGGAATTTCTCCCTGCCCGGGGCTACCTTCCTTCGCTCTCCCCCGAAATCTATGGAAGATACACTCGCCGGCGCTGGTCATTGATCCTCGCGAAATGGGACATCTCCAGCGAAATAACACTTTCATCGACTGTCGAGGAGTTTCTTGCCGACCAGCTGAGCGCCGATGCGTCCATTCGCTCACCTGCGAGCAATCGAGGCATGCAGCGGGCGGTCAGCGCGGATACTGAAGATAAGCTGCTCGATCGCATTCGCGGCCATGGCGGCGCCATTGACGTAACTCACGCGAGCTAATCGCCGGCGAACCTCGGTGCGGAAGGCCTCAGATAGCGCCAGATCGAGCGTTGTCTCCACACGATCGACCTCCGAGTACCGCAGGCAAAGACCCAAGCCTGCTGTTTGGGCATAAACAGCGCGAAGATGCTGGTCATCCATTTCCGGCGCTTCGTTGGGCACGAAGATCGAAGGGATTCCTCCCAAGATGCTTTCATGGAAGCTATTGTACCCGGCAGTGGTGATGAGAAGGTCGATCGCGCTGACATATTCAGCCAAAGGGTAAACGCTTGTGCGCAAAACGCCCGGCCATTCCTGCTTGGAAGGTTTCGCGAGCGGATTGAGAATCTGAACTGTTTGTATATTCCGCCTCACCAGGCCGGAAAAAATTAGGCCGGGCACATCCTCAAAGTCAAAGTTGCGTTGCGAGCCTAGTTGTACCGCGACAGTAAAGCGGCCCGGGTCGACACCTAGCTTGCTGGCAGCTTCGCTCCTGGGCAGTCCCGTCCCTGGATCCAACAGAAGCACAGGCGGGACGGCGACAGTCCCCAGCATATCGCGTGTCGGACCATGGTCTTCGTCATGAGCAAATTCGCCCGGCTCGATCACCATGTCGAATATATCCTGGGAAGCTGGGTCAAGGTCGTGGTCAAGGCGCCACAAGGCACGCCGGATCCAAAACCAGGCCAGATCGCGACGGCATTCGGCGACAGCAATCAATCCTGGAAACGGCCGGTTCCCATCGAACACCACCGCCGAAACATCAAACGCCTCCACGGCCGTCAACAGCTCTTGCGCATATGCCCTATTCCAACTGTCGTCCGTCACTCCGATCGCCAGGCCGGAAGGAGTATAGTCAACAGCGTGACCTCGCGCATAAGCCAATGCGGATCCGGACGATCGGGTAAAGAAAATAGGATCGGTGTCATCGGGAAGACGCTCTGCGATAGCCATCAGACGTGTGATATGTCCGAGCCCGATGCCGTTTGTCGCGACGAATAGTATCCGCCGCTTTTTGCCCATACGCCGTGGCAATGATCGGGGCGCCTTGCCTTCGGCGGTTTTGCCGGCTAGATGGCTGTTGCCCGCGGATCTGCTGCATTTCAGGGCGCAGGGCCGGGACAGTTCAAGATCATCGCATAGGCGTGCCATGCGGTGCGGGTATTGATCGATCGCAAACTTTCTCCGGACAAGCTCTCGCGCGGCATTTGATTGTTGGAGATAGGTCGAAGGTGAAGCGACAAATCGCTCGATGAGGTTCCGCGTTTCGGCAACGTTGCAATAGACGGCGCCATCTTCGAAGAGGCCTTCAAATGAAGGATCGAGCACCGTCACCAAACCGCTCGCCATTGCTTCCGCGATACATACGCCGAAGGCTTCCACCCACTGCGGGCTGTGAAAATAAACATAAAAATCAAGGCGCCTGAGAAAGTCCGATACGCTGTTCTGCGCGAATGGACTGATCTGCCAGTTCGAGCCTATCCAGGGTTGGATTGACGTCGGGGCTCCGCCCAACACCTTGATGGCGAAATTGGGTATGTCGGGATAGGCCGCCCGTAGCTCATCTGCGGAACTGGGCCATTTCGCCGGGTCCGCTCTCGTGTGGCGCCCCAAATTGACGGTACCTCTCGGACCTGTTCGCTGGGGAGATGCCCATTCACCAAGGTCAATCATGTTCCACAAATCGTGCCGGAGCAGCGCCGGACTTTCGGTTCCGATACTGTCGAACTGGGATCGAACCTTCGGGCCAACGGGAGCAAACATGACCGGAACACCAAAGAGCCGATCCAACACGCGTTCCACGACCGCCAGATCGTATTGCGGAACCCGATTGCCGTCGAACAGAGGATGATGGACCACACACACGACACGGCGAGGCTGCAAACGCACCGGCGAACTCGGCATTCGCTCGAACACTGCAGGATGGTGAGCCAGAAGAATGTCGCAGGTAGCGTCTTCGGATCCTGTGAGCCAAACAGTATTCGATTGCTCGATAGCTGTGGCTGTACGACTGTCGAAGACACCGAGCTCACGCGTGCGCTGCCCCAAAAAAGGCAGCAGGCCACAGCTCACCCCCCACTGTTTCGCCGCCTTCAGCTCAGCTCTCAGTGCGCTCGACGTACCGCCGTGAAATCGTGGGTCAGCAGCATGAACAACGTCAAAATGCACGGCTAACCCCAATATTGTGTCCGCTCAGCTTCGCGGCCTGCCGCCTCTCCCTCAACGAGATCGAAGAGCGTCCCCAAGTTCCAGATGCGACGGCACTTTGCTCCTTGAAAGACGCAGTCTATGAAGCAGGGCAGACAGCGCTAGTACACTCGCCGTCCCCAAAAATCTCGCCGAGGTTGGGTCGCCAATTTCCGTACTGTAACAGGCTGCTTTTGAACCGTCGTCCTCATCCTCTCGACGGCCAACGTCCCGTAACAGCTGCGAGGATATTGAGAGAGGAAAGCCTGGTAGGATTGACGTGTATTCAGCCTTTGTGCCCGCCGCCAAGCGGCAGATTCAGCTGCGCTCGGTCGCGCGCTTTGCCAGTTGCTGGGATTGGGTGGCGCCGATGTTAGGTACGGCCAGGACGGCACACATCCCGTCAGAAAGACCGAGAAAAGGACGGCAACACGTTTCAGCATTTGAGAACGCTCCAATCCAGACAGGGCTAAAAACCCACAAGAAAGAGTAGAATAACTATCGCCAAATAACAAGCTCCGCGAAGGGCCGCAAACAGCGATCCGGTGCGTCTAGTGGTTGAGGTAAATGTGACAGCCGTAAGACTCTGCAGCTCTTTCGTTCAGTATTTCCATACGTGGGCGAGAGCGTCAGTTTTAAATATGACATCCGTGCACGATGGCCGTAAATTTGCAATCTCAGATTGATTCTTCGTCTGCTCGACATATCGCCGCCGCTCATCATCCGGAAGCCGACATCGACCTTTCCCCAAGCCGCGCGCATTTAAGCGTCCTCTTCGAAAGGGTCCGCCCTCGACCCGCGCTCGCGAATGTACGAGCGGATGATCTTTTGCTGGATGTCACCCAACGTCAGCATGCTCCTCAAACCGCACGCGCATTTTCTCAAAGCGCGCCTCTCAAATCCGCCTTGCTTCATCGGCTGTCAGCGCGTGCTCTCGCGTGCCCGACACGATGATTTCAAGAACCTCATGCTCGTCTGTGTGCTTGATGAAGCGATCGCCGACATACTCGCCCCGCTTCAGCACCATGACGCGGTCGCCCACGGCGAAGATATCGACCAGGCGATGCGAGATGATGATCTGTGCAACCCCCTGCTTCTTTAGCTCCAGCATGGTTTCGAGCAGGCGCTCGGTCGCCATCACGGAAAGGTTAGCTGTCGGCTCGTCGAGGACCACGACGCGCGGGCCAAAAGAGATGGCGCGGGCAATCGCCACCGATTGCTGGCGGCCACCCGACAGGCTTTCGACCTTTTGGTAGACGGAGTTCACGTCGACCTTGAGCCGTTTCAGCACTTTGTCAGCTTCCGCATACATCTTGCGGCGATTGACGAAAGGACCTTTGAGCGGCCAGCGGCCAAGGAAGATGTTCTGGCCGACATCCATGTTGCCGCACAACGCGAAGTCCTGGTAGATCATCTCGATGCCGACATCCCGGCTTTCGTGCGGGCTTTTGAAATGCACCGGTTGTCCGGCAACGAGGATCTCGCCAGCATCGCGCTGATAGGCACCGGTGAGGATCTTCATGAGTGTCGATTTGCCAGCCGAGTTGTCGCCGACAAGGCCGAGTATTTCGCCGGGATATAGCACGAGATCCACCTTGCGGAGGGCCTGCACCGCACCGAAGGCTTTTTCGATACTCCGCATTTCCACGATCGGCTCGGACGATGTTACGTCAACCATGAGCGATTTCCTTCCCGCTGCGCACTCTTGCGAGACGGGCGAGCAGGTGTCCGAAAATATTGGCTTGGCGTACCCATATGTCGATCAACACCGCGACGATCAAGATGAGGCCGATGAAGACGTTGATCCAATGCTGGGGCATGCTGAACCCCTGGACGTTGAGCTGCATGAGTGCACGCACGAGCGTAATCACGGCCGCGCCTGCGAGGGCGCCGATCATCGTGCCGTAGCCACCGAAGATCGAACCGCCGCCTATGATGACGGAAGCGATGGCGTCAAGCTCGCGGAACTGCCCGGCAACCGGGTTGAAGCTTCGAAAATAGGCGGCGTTGATGATCCCGGCCATGGCCGCACAAAGCGCCGCCAGCATGAGGGCGATGAAACGCACCTGGTCGGTGTTGATGCCGGCATAGGCGGCGGCGCGTATGTTGCCGCCGGTGGCACGGAGCTTGTGTCCGAACGGCATGTAAGCGAGTACGACGCCGGCCATCAGGGCGACGAAAAACATCCAGATCGTCTGGACGCTGACGACCTCGGCCACCGTGCGAAGGATGCCGGGCGGCAGCGAGATGCGGAAATGGAGGAGGATGTCATTCACCTTGCGGCCGAGCAGATTGTAGCCCTCCGGCCAGCCGGCCAGTTGCTGTCCGGCGACGAACCAGGCAGCCAGACCGCGGGCGATATAGTACATGCCGAGTGTGGCGATAAACGCCGGCAACTTGAACCCGACCGTGACGACGGCGTTGACGAAGCCTGCGGCCATTCCCGCAAGAAGGCCCATCGCAATCGCCGTGAATGGATCGGCGCCGAGGACTTTCAAAAAGTAGGCAGCCGTACTCCCGGAAAGGGCAAGGACCGATCCGACGGATAGGTCGATATCGCCCGCGGCAATGACATAAGTGAGCCCGATCGCGATCAGCGCCAACTCGGTATAGTTGAGCAGGATCGCGAAGCTGTTCGACAGGTTCCACCAGTAGTCGGGCCTGAGCGCGACACCCGTTAACCACAGCAAGACAGCCAGGATGATGGCAAGCGAATCACGCCGGCCAAGAAGCCTGCCGAAGGTGGTCGTCGACATCGCCGTGTCGGTTGCCATGGCGCCTTTGGTCTGAACGCCCTCGAGCGCGACGCCGCCAATCTCATAGGCGGGCGGCGGCGGCCTGCCGCGGAGCCACGCCCAGAAGCGCGTTGCAACCTGGCGCCGAATGAGATGGGGTTCAATCAGCACCGCGATGACCAGAAGGAGTCCGAGGAAGACTGGGACAGCACCGACCGGTAGCGAGAATACCGCGTTGACCGTGATTTCCTCATCGCCGATCTTGACCGTGCGCTTGATCGGCCAACCCTCGCGCAGCACCTTGTCGAGAAGGACAACCAGCAGTGCACCGAGGCATGACCCGGCCACGCGGCCACGGCCACCGAGGATTGAAGCGCCGCCGATGATTACTGCGGCGATGACCGTCAGTTCGCCGCTCACACCGTAAAGCGGCGTCACGCCCTTATCCTGCGCGGCGGACATCAAGCCGGCGAGCGTCGCGCAAAGCGAGGAGATCAGGTAGGCCCGGATACGCACCCAGTTCGTCGGTATGCCGGCATAAACCGCTGCCTGCTCATTCCCGCCTGTGGCGAAAGTCTCGTAGCCCCACCGCGTCTTGCCCAACACAAGGGCGCCGATCACCGCGACGACGGCGAAGATCGCAATCTGGTTGTTGAAACCGAAGACATTTGTTTCACCAAGGTGGAAGAACAACGGATAGTCTTTCGCCTTGCCGGGATAATAGATCGCTTGGCCGTGCGTGAGTGCAAGGACGAAGCCGCGGCCTATAAACAATACCGTCAATGTGGCAATGAACGCGGGCACTTTGAGGACCGTGACAAGCACGCCGTTCGCGAGCCCGATCACAATACCTAACGTCATACAGAGGATTATCGCTGTCAGGACGTTGAGGTCGAGAACGTTGGATGCAAACAGCCGGGCAAAGACGACCGCGACCAGGCCATAGGTTGAGCCGACCGAGAGATCGAGATCCTTGTTGACAATGACGAAGGTCATTCCGACTGCAATGATGGCCACCCGAGAGGTGTCGCGAAGTACGGCATGGAACGCCTCCGCCGATCCGAAGAAGGCGGGATTGACGATGGCGCCGCCGAGATAGAGGAGCACGAGCAGGCCCATAAGCCCCGCCTCCCAGCCGCCAATCAGTTGGGATGGTGCGCGCTCGTGCCGGGTCGTCGCGTGAGGCTCCATAGGCGTGTTCTATCCGGCTTTCGCATGCTGCGGGCAGATCGCCCGTCTCCCGCAGCGATTGTGAACGTTGGTTGCGACGTCAATTCTCGAAGCGCTTGCCAACATTTCCGACAGTCTCCTTGGTCACGAGCTGGGCGCGCGTGTCGAGATTGGCGGCCGCGATACCGCGATCGATCTGCAGATAGAGTTGCATGACCGGCCAGAAGCCTTGCAGGAATGGCTGCTGACCAAGCGCGCCGGTCAGGTCGCCGCTGTTCAACGCATCTTGCTGCGCGGGACCGAGGTCGAATCCATATGCGCAGATCTTGCCGGTCATGGCGGTCTGGGCGACCGCCTTGGCAAGGGCCGGCGTGAATACGTTGTTCCCGGCAAAGGCGCCAACCACGTCGCCGCGCGATTCAAACAGCGTGACGATACCGTTCACCGGATCATTCGGGTTGGTGTCGATGCCGGTGTTCTCCGGTCCTGCATCGACCTTGAAGTTCTCCAGCTTGCCTGCATCCTTGAGTCCTTTAACGATCGCGTTGAACGCCGACGTCACGCGATTGTTCACCTCGATGTTGCCCATCGCAGTCGACGAGGGCAGCACGATCGACCCCTTCTCAATGCCTTTGTCCGCCAAGCACTTGACGAGTGCCTCGCCGGCAATTGCGGCAGCAGACGCATCCTGGCCGGTATGGCTGAGCTTACTGCGGTTGAGAATGGTCCCGTCGAAGGAATTTGTGGTGGCAACCGGGATACCCTTCGCTTCGGCGGCTTTGACGATGTCGTTGTAGGCGCCAGCCTGCGGCGTTGTCATGATCAATCCGTCGATCGTCGGGTCCTGCACGATCTGGTTCAGGATTTCAATCTCGCGGGCGGGGTCATCGGTCGGTGATTCAGAGCCGAGCAGCAGGACCTTGGCGCCGATCAGATTGCCGGCAACCGTTGCGCCGACATAGACCGGATCGAAGAACCCATTGCCAGCCGTGTGCGTTACAATTGCAAAGGTCAGATGGCCATCGGCGGAATGGAAATCCTTCGTGCCGGCAGCCTCCTTTGCGGCTTCATCGAAATTGTAGCCGCCAACGGCTTTCTCGACGCTGCCCGATTGCGCGAAGGCATTCGAGACGCCAAGAGACACCGCCGCGGCCGATACCGCGAGCAACAAAATTCGCCTCATGATTGGTCCTCCCTGACCGGGGTCGGAAGGCCATTCGAGCGCACTTATCGAGTTGTTCGAATGCCCTCTTTCCCTATTTGCTAATATTCTAATATGCAGCGCAAATCACGCGGAAGTAAATGGCGAACTCATCATATTGGCGATTTTATTCAATCTCGAAGCGAGTCCGTTCACCGGGTTGAGAGAACGCGTCTGTCGGGCCGGTTGCGAACAATGCCAAGGGCTTGGGGTATCTTAGCGACGTCGTCAGGATCTCGGCTCATTGAGCAGGTTCGGCGATTGGAAGAGGCAACCCACCGGGAAGCCTAATTTGCCATCGGTGTGCTGACAAAGCCTGGACGACCCCTTATGAATTGCGCATGCAAAACGGCATTCTCATAAACGGCCCCGACGCCGCCGAGTTTACGATCCTGCTTGCTCATGGCGCCGGCGGTGCGATGGATTCGCCGTCGATGACGGCTGCGGCCGAAGCTCTGGCAGCCATTGGCTTTCGCGTCGCCAGGTTCGAATTTGCCTATATGGCGGTAAGGCGGACCTCCGAAGGCCGCAAGCCGCCGCCGCGCGCCGACAAGCTCATTGCCGAATATGGTGCCACAATCGAGCGGCTCGGCGTGCGCAGTCCTTTGATCATCGGCGGAAAATCGATGGGCGGCCGCGTTGCCAGCATGATTGCCGACGACCTTTTCGCCAAAGGCAAGATCGCCGGCCTCATCTGCCTCGGCTATCCGTTCCATCCGCCGGGCAAGCCCGACGAGCTCCGCACAAAGCATCTCGAAACGCTGAAGACGCCGGCGCTGATCGTCCAGGGAACGCGAGACGTGTTCGGCACTCGGCAGGAAGTCCAAAGCTACAAAATGTCCAACAAAATTGAACTCGTTTGGCTTGAAGACGGCGACCATGATCTGAGGCCGAGAAAGAAGATATCGGGCTTCTCACTGGCAGATCATCTGGCGAGCATGGCAGCGGCCGTCAAAACCTGGGCATCTGCGTTGGCACCGTAGCCGCGATGTCCCTGAGCCGCGGGCTCACCGTCGTGGGCCGCAGGCGATATACGCATAGCGAATCCCCTATACGGAAGCCGCAGGAAAGTGAACATTGAATTGTCGACCATAGGCACAAAGCATTGATGTTCAGCATTCGGCCGGGCAGGTTTTGGGGGTGAATGCGGCGGTCATGACGGCCGCCCGCTTGAGCATCGGCCGCCCATCGACCACCCCTATCTCGATGGGCGGTCTCCCGCAGAACGCCCGGTCAGATTTTTTCGATGGCCGGTAATGTGTCCTCAGCCGTCGTTCGCGTTAGCCTCTTGTAAACCGGCGCGTCTCCGTCGGCATTTCGCCGAAGGTTTCCCGGTAAAGGATGGAGAAGCGCCCGACATGCGTAAATCCCCACTGCCGGGCGATATCGGAGATGGAGACCCCATCCTGACGGCCGAGAAGGAGGTTCTTTCGGGCACCCTCCAAACGAAGTTGGCGGAGATAGTGCAAGGGTGTCGTATTCTTGAACTGCTTGAATGCTGCCTGAAGGGCACGGACGCTGACCCCCGCATCGCGCGCGATCTCATCGACGCTTACCGCCGTCGCAATGTTGGCCATCATATAGTCGATCGCGCGTTTCATCTGCCGCGGCATTGCAGGCGAGACGGGGCGTTCCAGCAAAGCCGAATAGCGATGCGGAACGTTTTCGAGGAGCGCGACCATGATCGTGCGGAAGAAGAACTCCGTGGAACGCGCTGAGATGGTGCCCGCCGGTTCGCTGATCAGACTATCCCAGAGCAACTGGGCCATCGCGGCGAGTTTCGCACCCGCACCCGAACGTGCATCGTACTCGGCAAAGAGTTCGATATCATGAATGACCGGCGAACAGAGAAGTTCGCTCAGCTGGCGGGTAACGGACTGGCGGCTGAAAGCTATACCGATATGGCTGCGTTCGCTGTGCAGCCTCAATAGATTGGCCTTTGAGAGGTCGGCGGCCAGCAGCGTGCCAGGCGCGGACGTCAACTGATGCCCGCCTCCGTCCATTTCCATCGCACCCGTTATCGGCACATAAAGCGCGTAGGCGTCCGGCGGCTCCGAGAAATTGATCTCCATGCCGGATTGGCAAAGCCCCGACCAGATGTCGAATTCTCCAACGGAGAAGTGGGTATCTTCCACCGATATCGTACTACTTCGGTCGATCGGGCTAACCCGAACCGGCTTCAACGTATTGGCATAGTGTTCGCGCAATTCGTCAACATCGGCGTCGAAGATGCAAGAACGGGAAGCGTGCAGGTTGCCCGTCATGGCCTAAACTGCTCCGGAACAACGCAAGCCCTCACGCCACTGCATAAGATGAGGCGACGTTTTGATCGAGGCAGCAGGACGGCCCCGCCGTGCAGAGATTCATGAAGAATGCGCCACTCTCCCCGGTTGACAAGTCCTCCTCCGACCTGTGCGGCTTCGCATGCATTAGTATTACTTTTGCACACATTAGTGTCTTCGTAAATGTCTGCCGAGATCAACGCATATCCAGAGAACGAATAGAATATCCGCTGTGCGTGGGATTGTCGTTTCAGTCTGGGTTGAAGGATGGGTCGAAAGGGTGAGACCCATTTTGCAGACATGATTTGAATTGGGCAGGAGTGAGCCCTACGGCACCCTCCTCCCGCACCACCGTGCGTACGGCACCGTACACAGCGGTTCATCGAGCGCCTTTTGCATTGGAGCTCCCTGTTGGAGTGAGACTAGCCCGCGTTGCTTGAAAAAGGCCTTTCGGAAGGCATCTTTCATGCGCCTGGCCCCGGCATTCCACCAGGACCGCGGCCGTTGCCGGCCGATTCACATGCACTTCCCTTGACCTGCGTCACGCTGGACGCCGCAAATCCGCAGACGCGGCCACCACGCGTAATGCCTGGCGCACACATTCAAGGCCCGCAAAAGCGCGGGCCTTGAATGTCATCTCCGGCACGCGGCGAGGGATTGTCAAAATTCCTCCCAATCCGCCGACACCGCAGCCGCGGCTCGGGGCTTCCCACCAGTGAACGCGGATGAAATTTTACGGATCATGGCAGCAGGCGCAGAGGGTCTCGGCAGGGGGGTGGGGCCCGCTTGACGGGCGGTCACCGACTTTGCACCATCGAAGCGGAACTTTGCCAGCTGTGCTGAAAGCGCTGCTGCTTCAGCTGCCAGTTTTTGTCCGGCGGCCGACGTCTGCTCGACCATGGCGGCGTTCTGCTGGGTCGATTGATCCATCGCATTGACGGCATTGTTGATTTCCCTCAGAGCCGTCGACTGCTCCTTTGCCGATTCAACGATCGAATCGACATGCCGGTTGATCTCCTGCACTTCCAGGACGATTTCCGTCAGAGCCTTGCCTGTTTCGTCAACGAGCGCCACACCGGAGCGCACTTGTTCGGCAGATGTGTGGATCAATTGCTTGATTTCCTTGGCGGCCCTGGCGGAGCGCTGCGCCAATTCCCGCACTTCCTGCGCCACCACGGCAAAACCCTTGCCGGCCTCGCCCGCACGGGCCGCTTCAACGCCGGCATTGAGCGCCAGGAGATTCGTCTGGAAGGCGATTTCGTCGATGACGCTGATGATGTTGTTGATCTCGCTGGACGAACTTTCGATTTGTCCCATCGCAAGGACGGCGCGCTTGACGACGCCGCCCGATCGCTCGGCATTCTGCCGGGTCTTGGCAACCACAGTGCGCGCCTCCTCAGCGCGTGCAGTCGAGCCATTAACGGTTGCTGTAATCTCGTCGAGCGCGGCTGCAGTTTCTTCGAGGGACGCCGCCTGCTGTTCCGTGCGGCGAGCAAGGTCGTTGGAGGCCGTGCTGATTTCGGCTGCACCAGCGTCGATCGAGAACGCGTTGCCGCCGATTGCCTTCAGGGATGACTGCAGCTTGTCGGCGGAATTGTTGAAGTTTATGCGCAGCGTGTCGAGCGCCGGACCGAATGGCCGGACAATGCGGAAGGCGAGATCGCCGTCGGCCATTGCCTCAAGTGCCTGACCCAATTGCGCAACAGCATCGTTGGTTTCTGTTGCTGCAGCCTCACGCTCCCTCGCGGCGCCTTCGAGCTGCTCGCGTTCTGCAGCGGCGCGTCTCGCGTCATTCTCGGCCCGGCGCGTCGCCTGTGCACTGAGCGCGTCGCGCACGGCGCCGACGACGCGCGCAAGATCACCGATCTCGTCGCGGCGTATATCGAGCGTGGAATCGGCTGCGACCCCTTCTCCGCCAGCCATGTGCTGCAGTGCCGATTGCAACTTTGCGATCGGCCTCGTAATCGAGTGGCTTGCGAAAAAGGCCGCCACGATCGCCAATATGATGGCGCCGGCCAGTGAGCCGAACGCCAAAGTCTGGAAACCGCTGGCGGACTGACGAACGTCGCCGCCGACCTTCTGGTTCAGGTTCTCCTGGTAATCGATGAATTTGTTGATGGCGCCGAGCCACGCGACGAACAGCGGACGGGCCTGTTCAAGCAGGATTTTCTTTGCTTGCGCTCCATCGCCTTTTACCTGCAGATCGATGATCTGGGCAACGAGCGGATTGGTTTTCGATTGGATGTCGGCAATCTCATCAAGGATTGTCCTTTCCTCGGCCGAGGCGCCCACCGGGGAAGACACCATCGCCGCCATTTTTTTCTCGTTGACGGCATAGGCCTCGGCCAGTTTCGCAATCAGTTCTATCGCTGCCTGCCGGTCTGCAGTTGCGTCGACCAGCGTAACATCCCGGATTGCAATAGCCCGGTCGTGGACGCTGCCGCGGTAATTGATGGCAAAGCGCTGCTTGACGCTGTTGACGTCGTTGATCTGGCCTAGATCGTTATTGATGATGTTGACCTCGGTCACCGAATACTGGGTCAGCGCCAGCATCAGGAGAAGGAGGAAACCGAAGCCGATACCCAAGCGTGTTCCAATTCGAAAGCGGGTCATTTTCCTCATCAGTACTTCCAGTCAGATTTGGCCAGGTGCATGGCATTTGATATATAAGTAATTCACTACAAGTCTTAAATAACATTGAAGTATCGAGGAAAACGGAATTCTATCCTTCAAATGACCAGTCATAGTATAGCATATGGCGATCAGATTGTCACAAAATACAACGACAAGTTTTGCTTTGGAACCTAGACACTCCCGCAGCAGCCCGGCGCACCGTCGGAGCTTTCGATGGTGACATCGTTTCTCTCCATTTTCTGTGTCTGGCCTTCCTCGCCAATTTCTCGGCTGCAGCAATCACCTGCGGGAGGATCGAAGACATGGCTAATTCAAGGATTCTCGTTGCCGGCTTGGTTGCTGACGAGACGCTCGCTCGCCGCCGAGCTGGTCGCTGACGCGATCGTGCGAGGAGGATTTCTGCCGCTTGCCGCCTGAAACTTCAGTGCCGGACAACCGCAAGGAATTCGTTGATAGCGCGATGAGCGCCGACGCTGTCATGTCGCGTGCATGCCGTCAATGGATTGCAAACCAACTGCAGTGAGGCAGCGCCGACATCCATCAAAGCCTTAGCGAGGTTTGGACGCACTGATCGCGTAGCGATGCTGGAGGCCCCTGGAAAGCGCCTTGAAAAAGTTCCAGTGGTGGGCCTGCGCTTTGTGCACGTCCCGCAGGTTTTCATCGATCTCGACGTGTTCGAAACCGGCATTCTTCAAAAGTGCGGCGATCTTGTCCGCCCGCGCCCCCTTTGAGAAATAGACCCGCGACAGGATACTGCTATGGATCTCTGCCATACCCGGCGCATGCGCCGGATCCGCTTTCAAAAGTCCGCCGCCTTCGAGCAACTTCGTCAAACGCTTCACCAGCCGCTCGGCAAAATTGGCACTGACGAAATCGCCATCGACGATCAGCAGCGTTCCGCCAGGCTTCAGCACACGCATCCATTCCGCAAAGGCTTTTTCGGGATCGACCAGCGTCCACACCAGATGGCGGGTCACGATGACGTCGTAAGTGTCATCCAATTCCATGGTGTTTTCGACATCAGCCATGCGGAAACTGATCATGCGGCCACGGCTCTTTGCTTTGGCACGGGCGCGTTCCAGCATCGGCTCGGCCCAGTCGAGGCCGGTCACCTCGAAACCGAGATCGTCCATGAGATGGGAAACGACGCCCGTGCCGCTCGCCAGGTCGAGCGCACGCCTGCCCTCTCCCGCCCCAAGATGCTTGACGATCAACCGATGCCAGGCGCTGCGCTCCGTTTCGGTGAAAATCTCGTGGCCCGGCGACTGGTCGAAGGATTCGGCCCTGGCCGACCAATAGGCCTTGATCTCGTCACGAAGCCCGTAATTCTCGCCGCCCGCCACTTGCCCGTCCATTACCGTCATGCCAGCCAGTCCCAGTTTGAAATTGTTCTAATAGATATAACTTGACGATCATAATCATAAAATAATAGACGGCACTTCAAGTTTTCCACGGAGTGAATTTTAATGCGCATTACAGGCAAAGCGGCCGTTCTTGCAATGGGCCTTGTCGTCACCGCCGTCTGGCCGGCCCTTGCCGACAAGATCACCGTGAAGGACGTGACCGGGCGCGAGGTCGAAGTGAACGCCCCGGTCAAGCATATGATCCTCGGCGAGGGCCGACAGATCTATTTCCTCGCAGCACTGGATAAGGAAGCCCCCTTCGAGCACGTCGTCGGGTGGCGCGACGACCTGCCGAAGGCAGACCCTGAATCCTACGATGCCTATCTTGCGAAGTATCCCGAGATTGCCAAGCTCCCGACCTTTGGTGGCATGAAGGACGGCACCTTCGATATCGAACAGGCCGTCGCGCTGAAGCCCGACGTGATCTTGATGAACGTCGACGCGAAAACCGCCACCGAAGAAGCCGGATACATAGAAAAGCTCGGTAAAGTCGGAATTCCGCTCGTCTATGTCGACTTTCGCGAAAAGCCGATGGAAAACACCGAGCCCAGCATGCGCATCATGGGCAAGCTGATGGCCAAGGAAGCGCTCGCGGAAGATTTCATCAAGTTCCGCGCCGACAGTATCAAGCGCGTGACTGACGCGCTTCACAAGGCCAATCCACCGAAGCCCGTCGTCTTTGTCGAACGCGCGGGAGGCTACTCCGAGGATTGCTGCATGTCCTTCGGCAACGAAAATTTCGGCAAGATGGTCGAAATTGCCGGCGGTACCAACATGGCCAAGGATATCATCCCCGGCACGTTCGGAACGGTCAATCCCGAGCAGATCATTGCTTCCAATCCGGACCAGATCATCGTTACCGGCGGCAACTGGGACAAATATGTGCCCGGCGGTGCCTGGGTTGGCGTTGGCTATGGCGCTGATCTGAAGGAAGCCCGTCGCAAACTCGAAGCCCTGACCAAGCGTCCTGCCTTTACTGGCGTCACGGCGGTGGCCGATCATAACGTTCATGCCATCTGGCACCAGTTCTACAACAACCCTTACCAGTTCGTCGCCATCCAGGAGATCGCGAAGTGGCTCCATCCGGAATTGTTTGCCGATCTCGATCCTGAGGCGACCTTCAAGGAATTGCATGCCCGCTTCCTGCCGCTCGACTACAAGCCGGGATATTTCGTTTCCCTGAAGGACGAATGAGCATGACTAACCGGGCCGACGGCGCACAAGCGCACCGTCGGCCCGACATTTTCTCACCGGCGCGCGAATTTCGCGTCGATAAGGAGCCTCCCATGCGGTTTTCTGCCATCCGACACATCGCAGCCATCCTGCTTGGCCTGGTTGCGGCGCCCGCGACAGCAGCCGAGATCACCGATGTCGCGGGCCGCACGCTAAAGATCGACCTGCCGGCAAAACGCATCATCGTTGGCGAGGCACGGCAGATCCACGTCATCGCCGCCCTTAAGGGTGACAAGACTTTCGATCAGATTGTCGGCTGGCGCGATGATCTGATCAAAAAGGATCCAGACAGTTACACAGCCTATGTCGAGGCATTTCCGCAGATTGCCGACCTGCCACGTTTCGGTTACCTGCCCCAGGGTGCGTTCAGCCTCGAAGCGGCAATTGCGCTCTCGCCCGACGTCATCACCCTCAATCTTGAAGCGCAAAAGTCAGCCACGGATAGCGGCTTTGAGGAAAAGGCGGCCGCCGCCGGCATAAAGATCGTCTATCTCGATTTTCGCCTCGATCCGGTTCGCAACACCGAGGCGTCGATCGAACTGCTCGGTCGCCTTTTCGGCGCCGAAGACCGAGCCAAGGAATTTATTGCCTATCGGCGCGCGCAAATCGCCCGCGTGACCGACAGGCTCGCAACGATCAAGGACCTGAAACGCCCGAAGGTCTTTGTCGAACGGGCGCCGGGTATTTCCGGGGAAAACAACTGCTGCCGCACCTTCGGACCGGTCAATTTCGGCGCCATGGTGGAAGAAGCCGGTGGCCATAATGTCGCATCAGATGTTATTGCCACGACCTTCGGCGATCTCAACCCCGAACAGCTTGTCGTGTCCGATCCCGAACATGTGATCGTCACTGGCTCGAACTGGGCAGCCGAATCCGACATCAACCAGTTTGTGCCCGTGGGCCGCGACGTGGACATGTCGCTTGCCCGCGACAGGCTCGCAAAACTGATGACGCGCGCCCCCTTTCCGGCGCTAAAGGCTGTTAGGAGCGGACAAGTTCACGCCGTGTGGCATCAGTTTTATGGCGCGCCATACGAGTTCTATCCGATCCAGCAATTTGCCAAATGGCTTCACCCCGAGCTGTTTGCCGATGTCGATCCCGATCAAACATTCAAGGAATTCCATGAGAGGTTTCTTCCCGTGACCTTCAAGCCTGGCTATTTCGTATCGCTGGAACGGGGATCAAACTGATGGCTGAGGCAACCCAGACACTCGCTGCGCCGGCGGGACGCGTACGATATCGCGCTCTAGCAACACGCAAGATCCTGATCCTGACCGGGTTGGTTGGCGCGCTGTGCCTCAGTGTCGCGGCCGATATGGCGCTTGGCCCGGCGCGCTACAGCCTGACGCAGGTTATCTCGGCGATTTTCGGCCCCGATGAAGTTGCAAACCAGCTGAGGGTCGTTATCTGGGATATCCGCATGCCGATCGCGCTGATGGCGATCACGGTCGGCGCATCGCTTTCGGTTGCCGGTGCCCAGATGCAGACGATCCTCTCCAATCCATTGGCGAGCCCTTTTACGCTTGGCATTTCGGCGGCCGCCAGCTTTGGCGCAGCACTCGCGTTGGTTGGCGGCGTCTCGCTGTTTCCCGGAGCCATCGAATACGTGGTGCCGCTGAACGCCTTTATCATGGCAATGGTCGCGGCGCTCTTCATCCACTTCGCCTCCACGATGCGCGGTGTCAGCGTCGAAACCATCGTGCTGCTCGGAATTGCCCTGGTCTTCACGTTCAACGCAGCCCTCTCCCTCCTCGAATACCTGGCTTCCGAACAGGCGCTCGCGGCGGTCGTCTTTTGGACCATGGGCAGCCTGACGAAGGCCACCTGGGCGAAGGTCTATTTCACCGGGGCTGTGCTTCTCGTCACCGTGCCGCTTTTCATGAAGGACGCCTGGGCGCTGACCGCTCTTCGCCTCGGTGACGACAAGGCTGCCAGCATGGGTGTCAATGTCCGCCGCTTGCGGCTGCAGACAATGATGATCGTCAGCCTGCTTGCGGCAATCCCCGTCTCCTTCGTCGGCACCATCGGCTTCGTCGGGCTTGTTGGACCGCATATTGCCCGCATGCTGGTCGGCGAGGACCAGCGCTTCTTCCTGCCAGGAGCCGTCATCTGCGGCGCGCTTCTGTTGTCGACGACATCGGTCGTCAGCAAGATGCTCATTCCTGGCGCCATCCTTCCGATCGGCGTGATCACCGCGCTCGTCGGCGTTCCCTTCTTCTTCGTTCTCATATTCAGTAACCGGAGGCGTGCATGGTAGCTCTTGCGCTTCAGGACGTTGGAGCCGCTTACGGCCGCAGGACGGTGCTTTCCAGCGTCAGCACCGACATGCTCCAGAGCGGCAGTGTAACGGCGGTGATCGGACCCAACGCGGCAGGCAAGTCAACATTGTTCAAACGTATCGCCTCACTGATCTCCGGGCCGGGGCTTGTTGAACTCTCCGGCACGGAGCGCGGGCCGAGAACGATCTGCTATATGCCGCAGGATACCGGCGCCAACGCCGTCCTGACGGTCTACGAATCGATCCTGCTGTCTGCGAAACAGGGCAGCGGCTGGCGCGTTCACGACGATGAGCTCGCCGAAATCGACGCCATTTTGAAGGTGCTGCGGATTGAGGATCTCGCATTTCGAGAGCTCGGGGAGCTTTCCGGCGGGCAACGCCAGCTTGTATCGCTGGCACAGGCGCTCGTACGCCGACCCGAGGTCCTCCTCATGGACGAGCCGACTTCCGCGCTCGACCTGCATCGCCAGGTGGATGTCCTTACCTTCATTTCCGACCTGGCAGCGCGCAAGGGCATGATCGTTCTGGTCGCGCTCCACGATCTCAACCACGCTCTTCGCTACTGTCAGAATACGATCGTCATTGCCGACGGTTCCATGGCGATCAGCGGCGATACATCGGCTGTCATCACCCCCGAAATGCTCCGCGCCATCTATAAAGTCGCAGCCCGCATCGAGACCTGCTCGCAGGGACGCGCCCTGGTCATCGTCGATAACGCCATATAGGCGGCGAAGCTGCACAGATGCGGCATAGAGAGGGGAAAGACGGATCCCGGGGCCTCACGCCGCCCCGACCGAATTAAAGAGCATTTGGAAACGACATTTCCCGCTCTTTCCTTTGCCCTGCCATCCGTTAGTTAAACGCCTGTTGTCCAAAGGCTTTCGTCCACAGGAGTGAGGATAAATGGGTGCGTCAGTGATAATCGGAATCTTGATCACATTTCTCGTAATCATTCTCGTCTTATACTTGGTTCAGCGGCTGCCGATCGATGCCCGCATGCGCCAGATCGTGCAGATTATCGGGATAATCATCGGCATTGTATCGCTCCTGAAGTATCTGGCCGTTTGGTAATAACAGGCGGACTGCGACTGGCCGACAACATGAGCCGTCGACCCTTTGTAGCGAAGACAATGCCCGGTGCTTTAGAGCACCGGGCACTCTTGATCCGGTCGACGCCGGCTTATCGTCCGTTGGCATTCCTGCGCACCTTGTCGCTTTTTGCCTTCACTGATGACGTCTTAGCGTCATAGGCCTGTCCGAAATTGGTCCCACCCAGATGCCCGCCGGCGCTCGTGTTGGCGACCTGGCGCTTGGCCCGCTGAAGAAGTTGATCTGCATTGGTTTTCTTCATCTCGTAGCTCCAAAAATTGGAAATTAAAAAAGGCCGGGCAAATCCCGACCTCAATTTCGTCGTAACGGACAGTGCCAGTATATTCGTGGTCAATGGCCGATCTGGTTGGACGGCTCACGCTGCGAGAAGGTTCTCGGCGGCATTCTTTCCGCTTTTGTTGTCGCGCACGATGTCAAAGGTGACCTTCTGGCCTTCCCTTAGATCAGACATGCCGGAGCGCTCTACAGCAGAGATGTGAACGAAAACGTCCGTTGATCCATCGCTTGGCTGAATGAAGCCGAAGCCTTTGGCCGAATTGAAAAATTTAACAGTTCCGCTGTTCATGACGATTTCCTTTCATCGCACAGGACTAGTCGCTCGGCCGCATTGCCGACGACGGATGATCGATTTTGAGAGGAAAGACCGCCTTAAGCGCAAAGGGCGCCAAAACAAAGCTTAACAGGCAAGTTCGATGCCCCGCTTTTAGGCGACAACTGTGTTTACATAAAGGCTAGAGCGCACTACCTGGGCTGGCATGCACCTGTGAAACGAAGAGGCCCGCCACTTGCCAAGCAACTGAGCTAATTTCGTGTTCCAGGAGGAGGAATGCTGTCGCTACGCATTACCTTCGCGACACCCCCCAGAATGCGCGTCGACCATTAAAAAACTATAACAATGCCGTCGGCTTTGCGCCGACGGCCGTCAATTATGCACTTATTGAAAGGTTCGGCGCTGATGCTTGTCTTCGTGCGGCGAGCGTGCCTGTCAATGCCGGCATGCCAGCCTCCAGACAGGCCGCGATAAATGCTTCGCGGGCCACCTCTGCGGGGACGACTCGGCTCAATGCTCCCCGGCACTGGTTGACGGCTCGGTGGTAGCGCTCACCTCGCCGCTCGGGCCACTCGTTCTCAAGAAAATCAATGGTCTCGAAGGCTGAGTTGAATGTCCGCTCAAGTCCGCACTCCAAGCGGACCGTTACCGGAACCCGCCAAGGCACCTCACTGACAAGCATGGTGTTTTCTCCTCTCTAGATGCTATTCGACCCAAGAAAATATTGGTTTTGAGAGTTTTTCGTTCAAGAGGTACTGGCCTAAACCAATCGGATGAGGTCCTGCAGCGCCCGTAATTAGGACGCATTCATTTTGAGAATACCGGGCGGGCGCTTCTGACATGGGCACAGGTCGTGACCGCGCCGATCTGCGGCAAACTCACGACCGCCACCTTCCTCCTGTCGGCACGCCGACGGCGGCGGCGAGCACAACGCGCACCGCCTCTCCTGCCCGAAAGCTGATTCACGCGCCTCAGGAGCAGACCACGTCCGTCTCCGCCTACAATCTCAATCGTGCCGGCGACGACCGTGACCGGCGAGTACACCTTCATCGTCAGGATTGAGATTCTAGCAGTGAGACCCCCGCAAGAAGAGTTTGTTGATTGTCCGTGCCGCGGGCAGTGGTTTCATTCGGATTGATCAAAATCGCTCAGTGTGATAATTAATATCCTCACGAATAGAAATGGCTAGCGGCTCAAATCAATGCGTGAAATCAATCATATCACCGGTAAACAGCTGGCAGCGGCGCGTGTATTGGCGGGTCTTGGTCAAGTCGAACTTGCCAAGAACGCCAATGTTTCTGCTCCCACCTTACGCCGGATGGAAGCCAGTGAAGGAGAGGTCAAGGGTATGGCCAACAACGTCGTCGCCGTAGTTCGTGCCCTCGAAGCGGCCGGCATTGCCTTCCTCGACGGCGACTATTCAGGCGCCGGCGGCCCCGGCGTTCGCCTTCTGGCACCTGCGCGCGGGTCGATCGACGTCAACGAGAAACAGGTGATTCAATACCGCGAAGTTTTCGAAAACGATGCACCTCCTGGCGCAGGTGGCTGATATGGAAGAGCATTTCCCAAATCAGCGCGACGAGCCGCTTACGTCTGAAGATCTGAGCGTCTGCAATCACGTCCTTGATGATCTGTGTGCTCGGATGGGTATCACCGACAATGAAACAGTCGCACGTCTGGCGTCGATCATCATAGAATTATATCGCCAAGGCGTGCACGAACCGGAGCAATTGAAGCTCTTGGCGGGCGCGACGCGTGATGACCCCGACGCGTGACGGACGGCGTGGATCATCGCCAGCAGCAGACGCTTGGTTACTTGACACCCAGAGATCGCGAAGGGCGATGTCTTTCGAGCGCGTCAAAAGAAAAAGCGGCGATCTCCAACGCGGTGCCACCATCGAGTGCAAGATCAGACAGAATCTCACCGACGACGCTCGCGAATTTGAAACCATGCCCGGAACAGGGCGATGCAACGACAATGTTTGGCTGTCCGGGCAAAAGGTCGAAGAGGAAATCCTCGCTCGGCAACATCGTATAGCGGCAGGTGGCCGCGCGAACACGAAGCCCGGCAGCCGCAGGCAGACGTCTGGACGCAAAGCCGTCGAGCAGTACGGTATCCTGGTCGTTGATCGGCGGATTGGGTTCGTTTGGGTCAATCGGCTCGCGGAAATGCGTGTGGCGGCCAAGCTTGATGCCGTCGGTGCCGATCGCAGGGAAGCCAAAATAAGAACCATCCGTACCTTCATCGCGAAGAAAACATGGCATGCGCTGCGGCTCTGCTACAAAGCCGTCCTTTGGCCGATACCACGCCACGACCTGACGGATCGGGGTCGCGTGTGATTTCAGGTGCGGAACGAGTTCCGCAATCCAAGATCCGGTCGCGATGACGACCTTTCTGGCGTAATACCGACCACTCGCTGAAGAGATAGTGACACCGCGGTCACCCGGATCGAGCGCCATAACCTTCTCGCTAAAATGGAGCATCGCTCCGCTTTCGGCCGCAAGTTTGAGGTAGCCCATGATGGCAGCTTCCGGGCGCAGATATCCGCCTTGCGGATCGAGGATCGCAACCTCATCGTCATCGAGGCGAAAAGCAGGAAAGCGGCGCGCCATTTCCGCCGCGTCGAGCTCTTCTTGGGCAAGGCCGTGTAGCCTGCACGAAGTGCGCGTGCCGCTCACAATCTTGCTGTCTGGCGAACCGATCTGCAACACGCCGGTGATGGTCAGGATATCGGCCCTTAGACTGGTTTCGAGCGCTCGCCAGTTGCGATAGGCACGTTGAAGAAGCGGCACATATGACGGGTCCTCGAAATAGCCAAGCCGGATCAGCCGGCTGTCGCCATGCGACGAGCTCATCGCATGCGCGGGAAAATAAGCGTCGATACCAATCGCTTTGACGCCGCGGGCGGCGAGAAATGCAAGCGCTGCGCTTCCCATGGCGCCAAGGCCAATCACAGCGACGTCGAATTGAGCGATCATGGCAACCCCTTTAAATATCCGCCGGCGGCGAGCGATCCCGAAGCAAAGTGCGCAATGCCTCCATATCCCCAGAAAGCGGGCGGTCATCGGCATAGTGCAGCACATGCGCACGCACGATAATATCTCTTCGTCGTCCATCCCAAGGCCGTTCAGCGCCTGCTGCGGGAGCGGCCGCCGGTCCGAAAGCTGGCCGTGCCGTGCATGCCACCTGGCTCGTTGGGGATGGGCGACGACCCGCAGGCGTCCTATGACGTCTTTGCGATCCCTTCGGGAACCGGCGCACCATACCTGTTCATGGAGGTCCGCCCCCGGAAGGTCTGACGTCGCGATCGATGGGCCGCGCCGAGCGCTCAGGGCAGCCCAGAGCCCAACCGCGAGATCTTGCTTCCAGTCGATGATACATGGATCCCCCGGTTCGGGCACCGAAACATCGACCGCACGTCAGCAAAGATGATCCATAGCGCGCGAGCGGCGCATCCTTGCGTCCACCACCGTCCCTCGCCAGAGTTTATCGGCGGCTGGCAGCGAACGAAACGCTGTGGAAGACGCGGACGAGGGCATGAGTGCGGATTGTGCAAATCAGGGACAATGGATTGGGCGCGTATCGCCCGCTTCCGCGGTCGATGCGCGCCGACCCTATATCGTGGAGGCTCCAAGGCGCCAATCAGCCGGCCGGCTGCTTGGTCTTCCTGAGATAAGGAAGAACGGTGTCGAAAGAGCCGAAGCGCGAGATCGCGTCTTCGTTCGAAACCGCAGCCGTGATGATGACGTCTTCCCCTTGCTGCCAGTTAGCAGGTGTCGCTACCTGATGCTTGGCCGTCAATTGAATGGAGTCGATGGCACGCAGGATTTCATTGAAGTTGCGGCCCGTCGTCATCGGATAGGTGAGGATGAGCTTGATCTTCTTATCGGGGCCGATGACGAAGACAGAGCGCACGGTGGCGTTGTCGGCCGGCGTGCGGCCTTCCGAACTCTCGCCCGCGCCTGCCGGCAGCATGTCATAAAGCTTGGCGACCTTGAGATCCTTGTCGCCGATCAGTGGGTAGCCGACATCGAAACCGGTAGCCGTCCTGATATCGTTCTTCCACTTGCCGTGGCTTTCCACCGGATCGACGGATATGCCGATGATCTTGACACCACGTTTAATGAATTCCTGTTCGAGCCCGGCCATCGCGCCGAGTTCCGTCGTGCAGACCGGGGTGAAGTTCTTCGGATGCGAGAACAACACGGCCCAACCCTCTGCAATCCACTCATGAAAATTGATTGGTCCCTGCGTCGTCTCGGCGGAGAAATCTGGTGCAATATCGTTGATACGAAGGCTCATGGGTAGGTTCCTCTCTCCTGGATCGCCGTTGAATTTCATCTTTCGCTAGCGATATACGCTCATCTTGGCCGACAGCAACCGGCTTGCGGCAGCCCGCTTCAAACATTGGTGACCGATCGCGTGCCTTCAACCTGCCGCCGGTGGCGGGTTCGGCTCTTCAACGCTGCGAGAAGGCCGTACCCGCTCGGCCAGCGCCCGAATCCGCTTGCAACATTGATATGTCCGGCCAATCCGATGTTCCTGAGGTCGGATTTCCAGAGGCGCGCAAACATCGTCAACCGGTCAAGGCTTATATAGATATCGTTGAGACTGCCGACGACGATGCTCGCAAATGGAAGCGCCTTGGTCGGCATGGTGCCGAAGGCGAGGTGGCCGGGGTGGAGCGCTTCTGTCGAAGGCAGGTCACATGGCGCAACAAGAAGGGCTCCTCTGACGCGCCGGGCCGATGGCCGACCTGCCAGCTGAGCGGCCAAAAGGCAACCGAGACTGTGAGCGACAATATAGGCATCGTCCTCCTCGGCCAGCGTCTCCTCAAGTCTGAGCATCCAGTCGTGCAAGCGGGGCCGATCCCAATCGTCCTGGTCGACAAGCCGGCTATCCGGATGCTCCCTCAACCAATGGTGCTGCCAGTGCCCCTCGCCTAAACCGAAGAGGCCGGGTAAAATGAGTATTCGGCTCATCGCGACACGCCTCTTCGTAGGTCGAACCTCGACATGCCGCGGCAATTATTGCGGCCATGCACCGGTTGTCTGCATCGGATCACTCTTTATCCCGCGAGGATATCAAGCGTTAAACGCTATTCGGCGGCCGCGAGGATCGCGTCGTCTGCGGGAAAGAAAGCTCCAAGTTCGCTCACAACTTCGCCAATCCTCTTGGACAGTGGCTCCGAAGAAACCCTGTAGTCCGTGAAATCGCGCTCCGATCCATAGACGGCCGTCGGCAGAGTGTGGGACATGAAGAACCCGAAGAGCGGCCGCAGCTGATGCTCGACCATCAGAGCATGCCGGTCTCCGCCGCCAGTTGCCGTGATGATGATCGGCTTTGCGCGCAATTCATCGGGGTCGATAAGGTCGATCAAATGTTTGAACAGACCGGGATAGGATCCCTTATAAGTCGGTGAGCCGACGATCAGAACGTCGGCGCTGACGATCGCGTCGATGACGCCCTTCGCCTGATCGTCCAGGTCCTTTCGCCACAACGCATGCCCGAGCGATGGGCCAACATCGTGCAGATCATAAACGGTACGATCGAAGCCATATCTTTGAGCCGCGCGAACCGCAACGTCTTCAACGAGTGCGTAGGTCTTCGAAGGACGATTGAAGCTGCCGGCAATTCCAACCAGTCGCAAAGCGGCCATCTGTTTTCCCTTCCGATTTGAATGGTGAAGCGGATTATTGTCTATAAATTTAATAGATAAAAGGAATGAGGATTTGCCGTGATGGACGACAGGGGAAATTTCTTTCTGCCCGGCGATTGATTGGCTTCTATGAACCGCAGGTGCCGGAGCTCCAGATGCAGCGTCTAATCGCCGGGAATCGAGTTATCTTGGCAGGCACGATTGCAGTTGCGGTAGAGATTTCAGTCGTTGGCGATCGGATACATCGGACCAGTTATCTGGTGTCTGCCAGCCTAGATATCCGCTCCTTGCACCGAACTGCGCGTCACCAAGATCTTGTCGATGCGCATGCCATCCATATCGATGACCTCGAATCGCCATCCATCAAACTCGAAAACCTCACCGGTCTCCGGGATGTGCTGGAGCTGATGAAGGGCAAAGCCCGCAAGCGTATGGAAATCAGCATCCGGTTTATTGCGCAGACCTAGTTTTTCGAAAGCGTCGAAGGCCGGCATCATTGCATCAACAAGCAATGAGCCGTCTTCGCGAACGACGATAGCCGGCTCCTCATCGGAGCCCGGCAGTTCCCCGGCGATCGCCTCCAGCAAGTCCGTCTGCGTGACAATCCCCTCCAGACTGCCATATTCGTCGATGACGATGGCGAGGTGGACCGGTGACGCCTTGAAGCTGCTGAGCACGCGGACCACCGAGGTTCCTTCGTGAAGCACCAGCGGCTGCTTGATGACATCCATCGGCCGGATCTTGCCGCCGTCCAAAACCTGATCGAGCAGGTCCTTCTTAAGAACCATCCCGATCGGCTCGTCGATTGAGCCGCGAGCGACGAGAAGCTGTTCGTGCCTGCATTCCCTAATCGTCCTGAGGATTTCTGCCTCGCTGTCGTCGGCGTCGAACCACTCGACGTCGAGACGCGGTGTCATAACGTCGGAGATTGGTCTCTCGCCGATATTGAGCACGCGCTCGACGAGCTGCTGCTGCACCTGGTTGAGAAGACCCGCCTCCTGGCTTTCGGCCACCAGCAACTTCAGCTCTTGCGGAGAATGGAAGGAGGATTCGCCAGTTCCGGCATGGAGGCCGAAAGCACGAAGCACCAGGTTACCCATACCATTGAGGGCAAATATCGCCGGCTTGAAGAGGATAAGAAAGAACCCAAGCGGCCGGACCACGGCCAATGACGTTCCCTCGCTACGCTGGAGAGCGAGGCTCTTCGGTGCCAGTTCGCCAAGCACGATGTGAAGTGCGGTTATGATGACGAAGGCAATGACGACGGCGATCGCATGAGAGCCTGTCCTAGCCCAATCACCGGGCAGCCATGCCAATAGCGGCTCGATCAGATGCGCCAGTGCCGGTTCGCCGACCCAGCCCAGAGCGAGCGAAGAGATCGTTATGCCGAGCTGTGTGGCCGCAAGATTTGCATCGAGATTGTCCACGGCCCGCTGAAGCGCTGAAGCGTTCATACGTCCGGCGGTCACGAGTTCGGCCACGCGGCTGCGCCTGACGGAAACCAATGCGAATTCGGCGGCGACGAAGAAACCGTTGGCGCCTACGAGAAAAAACACGGCAAGAATCCCGACATAATCAAGAATGCTGCCATCTTGGCCCGTCATGAGTTGATCGTCCCTAACTGTTGAAGGAAACAATATCGTAGCATGTGCAAGCGCAAACGGGCACGCGTCAATGGCGACAGTTTTGTCTTTTCGATGAGCAGGAGCGCGGACGATAGTGTCGAGCGCAAACCGCGGCAGCGACAGACCGCCGCTGCGCGCGGCGTCGAGACTACGGCCGGCCGACAGCGCCGCGCTGACCGAGAAAGCAACCATCATGGCCGGCGGCGCTGGACTTCGTCCCTTTGTCGCCAACTCGGCATCCGCTTCCGCAAGCTTCCATCCGATCGTCAATCCTTTCGGTGCGCATGATTGAGTAGTTCCTGAAGAAGGTTGCGGATTTCTAGAAAGCGCATTTTTTGTGCATCCGCTTTTTATGCTTAATTTTACGGCTTTTAACTTGCCTGTTTTGTTGCAGTGCGTCATAAACGGCGCATGAGCCGTTTCGACCTGACAATTCTGGTCATAGATGAAAATGCGATCCGCGCCTCGATCATCGAGGAGGGGTTGCAGGAGGCTGGCCACACGCGCGTCACCGTCATTCACGAGGTCCAGGGCGTCGCGCGCATCATCGAAACGCTGAAACCGGACGTTATCATCATCGACATCGAGAACCCGAACCGCGACATGATGGAGCACTTATTTCAGCTGACACGAACGATCAGTCGGCCGATCGCGATGTTTGTCGATCGGTCCGATACGGCTTCCATCGAAGCAGCCGTTGATGCCGGCGTCTCCGCCTATATCGTCGACGGGCTGAAGAAGGAGCGGGTCAAACCGATCCTCGATATGGCCGTCAGCCGGTTTAATGCCTTCAGCCGCCTGCAGCGCGAGCTCGCCGATGCAAAGTCGGCGCTCGAAGAGCGCAAGGTCGTCGAGCGGGCCAAAGGCATCCTGATGAAGATGCGCGGCCTTTCGGAGGAACAGGCATTCGCTCTGCTGCGCCAGACGGCGATGAACGAGAAGAAGAAGATGTCCGAAATCGCACAAAGCGTCGTGACGGCCGCCGGGTTGCTGATGTGACCCGCCACGGCCAATCGATTGTCCGGAGGACTGCGGAGTGAATGCGGTGACGAGAATTGACACAAAACAAGGGCGCGTCTCTGCGCCTTCAAGACTGAGCAGCGAGGGCCCGCGCATTCTTCGCGCCGGCTTCATTCCCTTGGTCGACGCCTCGGTGCTGATTGCGGCCGCAGAATTCGGTTTTGCCGAGAAGGAGGGCCTGACCCTCGATCTCGTCAGAGACGTTTCATGGGCGAATGTTCGCGACCGCCTGGCCTTTCGCCAATTCGATATAGCCCATATGCTCTCACCGATGCCTGTTGCGGCAGCGCTCGGACTGGGCTCGAACCCCTCGCCGACCATCACACCCTTTTCGCTCGGGCGCGGCGGCAACGCGATCACCCTTTCGACGCGCCTCTTCGAACGGATGCGCAAGACCGCAGGCCTTTCCGAGAAAGCGGGCGCCCTCGAAAGCGCGCGCGCCTTTGCATTGGTGCTGAACCAGATGCGGCTAACTGGCGAGCCGGTGCCGACACTCGGGATGACCTATCCCTTTTCCTCGCACAATTACGAATTCCGCTACTGGCTGGCCGCAGGCGGCATCGATCCCGACAAGGACGTGAAACTCGTCGTCGTCCCCCCGCCGCTCACCTCCGACGCTCTTGCCGCCGGCGCGATCGACGGTTTCTGTGTCGGCGCGCCGTGGAACATGGTGGCCTCTGAGCGCGGCGTCGGGCGTATCGTTGCGACAAAACAGGACATCTGGCCCTCAGCCCCGGAAAAGGTCGTCGGCATGCGACCGGATTGGGCGGAGAGCCATCCGGAAACGGTCTCCCGGCTGATTGTGGCGCTCGATGCGGCAGCGCGCTGGTGCGACCATGCCGGCAACCACGATGCTTTGGCCGCGGTCCTTGCCGATCACCGCTACATTGCGGCACCCGTCGACATTATCCGATATGTGCTTGCCGGCGAGTTCAGCCTGGACGCCAAGGGCAACCGCCGCGTCATCGACAATTACTTCACGTTCCATGGCGGCTTTGCAAACTACCCGCGGCCGAGCCAGGCATTGTGGATCTATAGCCAGATGGTTCGCTGGGGACAGGCTTCAATCAGCCTGAACAGCGCGCGCGCGGCAGCTTCCGCCTATCGCCCCGACCTTTACAGGACGGCACTCGGCGAGGCGTGCACGCCTCACGACGCCGATATCCGCATCGAAGGCGACAGCGACGACGACCGCTTCATGGACGGCCGTATTTTCAATCCGGCAGAGCTCGTGGAGTATGTTCGCGGATTTGCGGTTAGGAGCACCCTGCCCTTTGCACCGGATGTGGCCGAAATCTAATTTCTTCTGCTTTGCACAAAAGGCTGGCAGCCGTCTGTGCACGAGGAACATCATTCGCATAATATATAAGCACTTCCATCATAAGCTCAAAAATTATGCATACGAGCTTAAAGCGCGGATCTTGATTTAGTTTCAATGACCTAAAGTTCACATCAAAAACTGGCACACGGTTTGCAGGGGTAATCTTGCCCGGATCAATGGCGATCTTGGCGACAAGCGCGCGATCAGCGCTTGCAAAAGACATCGACGTCGCACGGGTTTTGCTGTCCGGGAACTCTCCCTTCCCGCAGACGCAATCTCCGGGCGGCGTTTTTTTATTCCGAAAATTCCTGCGACGACCAACAAGGGGAACCAGCGCATGAACAAGATCATTACGACCGGCATGAGCCGCCGCAGCCTCCTGAAAACGACCGCTGCGGCTGCCTTGATCGGCGCAGTCCGCACAGCTTTTCCGTCCGGCGCTTTTGCAGCAGCCGCAGCACCTGAAGTCACGGGCGCCAAACTCGGCTTCATCGCGCTGACCGACGCTGCCGCGTTGATCGTCGCCAAGGAGAAGGGGCTTTTCGAAAAACATGGCCTTCCCGATGTCGAGGTCGCCAAGCAGGCTTCCTGGGGGGCAACACGCGACAATCTGGTTCTCGGCGGAGCTTCGAACGGTATCGACGGCGCCCATATCCTTTCGCCGCTGCCCTATCTGATGCATACGGGCAAGGTGACGCAGAACAATCAGCCGGTACCGATGGCCCTGCTGGCCCGCCTGAATTACGACAGCCAGGGCATTTCCGTCGCCAAGGAATATGCCGATACCGGTGTCCAGCTCGACGCATCCAAGCTGAAGGCGGCCTTCGAAAAAAAGAAGGCCGAAGGCAAGGAAGTGAAGGCCGCAATGACCTTCCCGGGCGGCACCCACGACCTTTGGATCCGCTACTGGCTTGCCGCCGGCGGCATCGATCCGGACAAGGACGTCTCGACCATCGTCGTGCCGCCGCCGCAGATGGTGGCAAACATGAAGGTCGGCAACATGGACGTCTTCTGTGTCGGCGAGCCGTGGAACGAGCAGCTCGTCAATCAGGGCGTCGGCTTTACCGCAGCAACGACCGGCGAACTCTGGAAGGGACATCCGGAAAAGGCGCTCGGCATGCGCGCCGACTGGGTCGAGAAGAACCCGAATGCCACAAGAGCCCTGCTGATGGCCGTGATGGAAGCCCAGCAATGGTGCGACAGCATGGACAACAAGGAGGAGATGGCGACAATCCTTGGCAAGCGCCAATGGTTCAACGTGCCGCCGAAGGACATCCTCGGCCGCCTCAAGGGTGACATCAACTACGGCAACGGCCGTGTCGCCCGTGGCACCGATCTTTACATGAAATTCTGGGCAGGCGGCGCCTCCTACCCCTTCAAGAGCCACGACACCTGGTTCATGGCCGAGAACGTCCGCTGGGGCAAGTTCGCACCTGACACCGACATCAAGTCTCTCGTCGACCAGGTCAACCGGGAGGATCTCTGGCGCGATGCGGCCAAGGCGCTGGGTGTCGCCGCCGCCGACATCCCGTCTTCTCCGTCCCGGGGCAAGGAAACCTTCTTCGACGGCAAGGTCTTCGATCCGGAAAATCCCTCCGCCTATCTCGATAGCCTTGCCATCAAGGCCGCATCCTGATCCACCTCCGGCGCGTGACAGGCGCGCCGGCCTTTTGTTCACGACGAGGAGCGCCTCATGTCCGCCCTGGCAAAGAAAGAACCCATACCGGCAAAGACTGCGCCGAAGGCCGCAAATGTCGTCCGCCTTGCAAGACAGCCGCCGCCCCGGATCAATGTCCGCGGCGTTGCGATGGTGGCCGCCCGCAGTATCGTGCCGCCGCTTGTCGTGCTTACGATCATTCTGACCGTCTGGCAGGTGCTCTGTTCCTCGCCCGACGCCTCACTGCCCTCTCCGCACCGGGTCTGGCAGGAAAGCTTTGATCTGATCGCTTATCCGTTCTTCAACTACGGCTCCCAGGACATCGGGCTTGGCTGGCGCGTCATCATCTCGCTGCAGCGCGTCGCCTACGGCTTCGGCCTTGCCGCAATCTCGGGTGTCGTCGTCGGTGCCGTCATTGGCCAATCGGTCTGGGCCATGCGCGGACTCGATCCGATCTTTCAGGTATTGCGCACCGTCCCGCCACTTGCCTGGCTGCCGCTGTCGCTCGCTGCCTTCCAGGATTCCAATCCTTCAGCAATCTTCGTGATCTTCATCACCTCCATCTGGCCGGTCATCATCAACACGGCCGTTGGCGTGCGCAATATCCCCCAGGACTATCGCAACGTGGCACAGGTGCTGCGGCTCAACCACTTCGAATTCTTCTTCAAGATCATGCTGCCATCGGCCGCGCCCTACATCTTTACCGGCCTTCGTATCGGCGTCGGTCTGTCGTGGCTTGCCATCGTCGCAGCCGAGATGCTGACCGGCGGCGTCGGTATCGGCTTCTTCATCTGGGATGCGTGGAACTCGTCGCGCCTGCCAGACATCATCGTCGCCCTGGCCTATATCGGCGTCGTCGGTTTCGCGCTCGACAAGCTGGTGGCCGCCGCTGGCCGACTGATCACCCGCGGCGCTTCGGCCAACTGAGAGGAACGATCATGACTGCCTATCTCAAGCTCGACCATATCGACAAGCATTTTGACCGGGCCGGAACGCGCGCCGAAGTGCTGAAGGGCATCAACCTGACGATTGCCAGGGGTGAGTTCGTGTCGATCATCGGCCACTCCGGCTGCGGCAAATCTACGCTCTTGAACCTGATCGCCGGCTTAACGCCAGTTTCGGCCGGTGCAGTGCTTCTCGAAAACCGCGAAGTCAATGCGCCCGGTCCCGAACGCGCCGTCGTGTTCCAAAACCACAGCCTGCTTCCCTGGCTCACCGTCTATGAAAACGTCAACCTGGCCGTTTCCAAGGTCTTCAGCAGCTCGAAGAGCAGGGCCGAGCGTCACGAATGGGTCATGGCCAATCTTGATCTCGTCCAGATGGCCCACGCCAAGGACAAGCGGCCTTCCGAGATTTCCGGCGGCATGAAGCAGCGTGTCGGCATCGCCCGTGCGTTGTCGATGGAGCCGAAGATCCTGCTGCTCGACGAACCCTTCGGTGCGCTCGACGCGCTGACGCGTGCCCATCTGCAGGATGCGGTGATGGACATCCACGCACGTCTCGGCAACACGATGGTGATGATCACCCACGATGTCGACGAGGCCGTACTGCTCTCTGACCGCATCGTGATGATGGCCAACGGGCCGGCGGCCAGGATCGGTGAAATCCTCGATGTGCCGATCGAAAAGCCCCGCAACCGCATCGAACTCTCTTCGGACCGCACCTATCTCAAATGCCGCGAGGCCGTTTTGAAGTTTCTTTACGAACGCCACCGTTTCGTTGAAGCCGCGGAATAACTTACAACGACGACCACTGTGAAGATGCCGCGTTCGACCATTCGCCAGGGACGGACTCGGTTCGCGGGGGGAAGCGTGGAGATCAGGCAGCCAAGATACTGCTTGATTTTGTGGCTGTATTCGCGCATCTGCGGCGGCGTGTCCGTTGGCTCCTGCACCATCGGCGCGCCTCCGAATGAAAGCCGGTAACCCGTGGCGCGGTCTCATGAAAGTTAACAGTCTGAATGTTCTGGTCATTGATGAGAACCGCATTCGTGCGTCCATCATCGAGGACGGTTTGCGAGAGGCCGGTTTTGATCGGGTACCGCACATCG
>NZ_JABEPH010000146.1:0-13348 GCF_013004495.1 Rhizobium sp. SEMIA 4085 | reverse complement strand
GGCGCCGCCCGGATACAGGGCAACGCCCTGGGCCGCTCCGGCGGATCGAGACGGGCGCGCAAGGCGTCCCACGCGGTTGCGCTCCGGCCCTGGCGGTTTGCTCGTGTTCCGCTGGTGCCGGGCGAGCGGAATTCGGCGGCGTAGAGCGACTTGGGATGATCGTAGATATCGTAGCCCGTCCCGATCTGCTCGATGCGGCCTTCCTTCATCAACACGACCCGATCTCCCACCGAAAGCGCCTCCTCCGGGTCGTGCGTGACGAGGACCGCCGCCGGCCCCAAGGCCCTCAATGTCGCAATGGTTTCCTCGCGCACCCGCTCCCGGAGGCCACGGTCAAGGTTTGAGAAAGGTTCGTCCATGAGGAGGATTGCCGGTTTCGGGGCAAGGGCGCGTGCCAGGGCCACACGCTGCTGCTCGCCGCCCGACAACGTGTGTGGATAGCGGTTGGAAAGTGCCGATATGCCGATTCGACTTATCACCTCGATCGCGCGATCACGGGCCTCGTGCCGTTGCAGCTTGTTCAGGCCGAACGTCACATTCTCCTCGACCGTCAAATGCGGGAACAGGGCGTAGTCCTGGAACATGAAGCCGATATTGCGATGCTCGGGTTCTACGAAGCCGTTCGCTCCCGCGATCTCCGCGCCGTTCAACAGAATTTCGCCGCTGTCTGCCTTGTCTACCCCGGCGATGATGCGCAGCAGCGAGGACTTGCCGCAACCGGACTGGCCGACGAGGCAGACGATTTCACCAGGCGTGAGCGTAAACGAAACGTCATCCAGTGCCTGCGTTTCCCCAAAACGCCGGCCGACATGCGCCAGCACAAGCGTTCCATTGATCCCCTCGAGTGATCCGTGCATTGCCGATCCTTCAGTCATAGCGAGTATCGAGGACATACTGTTCCAGGTGGCTCCACCGTGAAACAGAAAACTTTACCAGCCGGGTTTTTGCACAGATGTTCGCACAGCGCCTTATCGGCACCGTGCGTTTTTGCGGGGCCCGACGCCCCGCGATCTTTAAGTGAAGAACACCATCAAATCCAACGTAGATCCCTTCTTGGGAGAGTGAGATTTATCGAACGCTCAGCGAAACATCTGGTGATCAGACACCTAGCTTTTAGATCAGTCCCGGAACCAGTCCAACGCCGATCAGCAACATCGCCACTGCCACGATGATCTGCACCACGCGCAGCGTGACCTTTGCAGGACGCGCTTGCCAAGAAACGAACCGACGAACGCACAAAAAGTGCCTACGGCAACTGGCGCAAGCAAGTGGCTGGAATAACGGCAGGGCAAGTATCCCAGGCTTACCGATTGGGTCAGGAAAACTGCGAGTGGCCCCCATCATGTCGACCATGGAACCTACAAATTCCGCGAGATCTCGCGGCTCTAGGTGCGTCTGACCGGAAACGGCCAACCGAGCGGCCTCTACGCCAAATAGGCTTGGCTTGAGGACTTAAGCCGTCGGCACGGGAATCGCCTGCTCTGGCATTTTAAAGATCGGAAACATGAATGGGTGAAGATAACAGCGCCTAAAATCAAACGTCGCAGCCAATGATGCGTGCGCCATCGATACGGCGGAGACGGGCTTACTGCGCAGCGAAGGTAGAAGCGGCTGATCACGCTCTCGCGATGCGACAGCCTTAGACGCTTGCGAGCCGTTGAATGACGAAGGCGTATTTTCAAGGAGCCCAAGCCGCGCGCGATACACCAATGTGGAAACTACGCTGATCGTAGCTCTTGATAGGAATCGAACTCACGACAACTTACATCAAGGTCATTGTTGTAGTGACCAAGGATTGATCACTTTCACCCCAGCGGCTTCGAAAGGGCTCGTGTCTCGAGTTGCGACGGCGAGGCCGTTCGCTGCTGCTGTCGCTGCAATATAACCATCCGCCCTGCCTATCGCTTTCCCCGATACTCGAGCGCGCGCCATCAGCTCCGAATAGAACTGCGAGGTGGCAAGGCCGAAAGGCAGGATGCGCTCGGCAAAGTGCGGAAGCACTTCGCCCTCCAGGCGATCGCGAAGGATAGATTGCCGTTTGCCTGAGGGCATGACAGCGATCCCGAAACGAAGTTCAGCAATTGTTATCGCGGAAAGGAACAGCGTCTCGATGACTTGGGCGTCCATCCACGCGATCACTGTCCCTTCAGGAACCGGCTTCCACGGCTCCGATATCACATTGGTATCCAGCAAGATCATTCGAAAGTCATCGGCTCGGCAGGCGCTTTATCGCGATTTTGCTGCAGGGCTTCAATGTCGTGGTTGGAAAGCTCAGCGTCACGACCTATGGCCGCGAGTAAGGAACCGAGTTTCACGCGTTCAGATGGACGAACGGCGGCCTCGATAATGTCACGGATTTCGGCCTCGGTGCTTCGGCCATGGTGAGCTGCTCGCACCCGTAGGGCGCGATGCGTTTCATCAGAAAGATTGCGAATTGTGACTGCCGGCATTGATATCACCCTTCTAGAAAGGATACCTTTGATATCGAAATACATCTAATGATATCGCTTTTCAAGCGGGCTAGTTGTGCAACTCTATCAAATTCGATCACGTTGACGCTGAAATTCCACTGATGGAGCAGTGCATCCCGTTCAGTTCGCCGCCTTCAACAAACAGGACAATCACATCTAAACTTAGATATTTCAATTACTTAGTCTGCCGTTGAGACGTATGCATATTATGAAACTGCGCCAAAAGAGAGCTGCCTTCGCAAGAGGCGCGCCAGTGTATGGCATCACCGGTTTGCATATGCCGCCCGCTTTTTTTGGACAGTTTGGCCTCTCGGTTTCATCGTTCTGCCAGTGACACCAACCGCTTTTGCCTACTCTCGGCCGGTCAGCCACGCCAGAGCTTGCTTCCCCGCCGCGGTTACGGTGACGCTGCGGTCGGCGTCCCGCTGGATCCATGTCTTCGCCAGGAGGTGCCGGCAGAGCGCCGCTCCAAGGTGACCGCCTAAATGAAACTGATGATGTTCGCTCCAGTCGGGGCAGGCGAAAGCTAATCGCCTATGCGAATGGGTTTCTTCTTGTGTACTGTAGTCCAGGTCCAATCGATCGAAAGCATCCCGCGCGTTAGGCCCGATGCGGACATCATCCCAAGGGAAGGCAGGTGCCGTCAACGCACCGTAGCCAATCAAACCTTGCATAATCTGGACGCCGATGCGGCCGGCCAGGTGATCGTAGCATGTCCTCGCCTGCCGAAGAGCATCCGGCGTATGCATTGTCGTCATCGTTCGGCTGCCGGTGGCGGCCCAGGAGAGCGAGGCAATCACCTCGGCGATTGTCGGCGAGGCGACGCGATAAATGACCATCCGGCCATTCTTCTCCGCCTCCACTAGGCCATGCGCACGCAGTCGCCGAAGGTGGTTGGAGACATTTGATTGGGACGTTCCGGTGGCCTCGATAAGCTGTGCGACCGAACACGGTCCCCAGGTGAGACACTGAAGCATCTGCAGTCTCAGCGGGTCGGCGAGCATCTTGGCGATGGCTGTCGCTACTTCTAATTCATTCGTCATTGACTTCTTCTACGTTTTGGCGTCATCTATCACCGATAAGTGATATGTCAAGTTTCTGGTCGTGATTACGTGCACTTGGCGAGGGGCCGAATGTTCAAAAATCCGAAGGCGGCAGCCGCCAATCTCGCTGTTGCCAATGCGATATTTGGCACGATCGGCCTCTTCGCGGTTGAAGCGGGCCTGCCGCCGTTTGCCACCGTGTTTTGGCGCTGCGTTTTCGCGACCGTGTTCCTTCTGGTGTGGTGTATCGGATTTGGCCATCTGGCACCGGCTAATCTCTCACCAAGGTTGCTGATATATGCTGCTATCGGAGGCATCGGCAATATCGGAAGTTCCGTGGCCCTGTTCGGTGCATACAAATTCTACAGTATTGCGACTGCAACTATTATCTATCACGTGCAGCCTTTCTTTGTCGTCTTGATTGGCGCCTTGGCCTTGAGAGAAACCATAAAGGCGTCAGAGATCCTTTGGATCCTTCTTGCATTCGTCGGCTTGATATTGTCGACCGGCCTGATCGGCACGACGGGCGGCGATGACTCATGGATTCCCGGCGTTGGTCTTTCACTCGTGGCCGCGTTTTTATATGCCGTTGGCACGATCATTGGCAAAGAACTGGGCGCGCAGAGGCCCGAGGTTACAACACTGGTGCAGACGATCGTCGGTGCTCTTTTACTGTCGCCTTTCGCGGATCTGGCCGCCCCGGTGCCCGTGCAGTCGTGGAAGTGGCTCATCTCTTTGGGGATCCTGCACACCGGCATCGCCTATGTGCTGCTTTTCTCAGCCTATCCGCGCCTTAGAACACCTGTTATCGGCGTTTTCGCGTTCATTTTTCCGTTGGTTGCAATCCTCGTCGATCTGCTGGTTTACGACAAGCCCATCCATTTGCTTCAGGCGGCCGGATTGCTTCTGATCATGCTTGGTACGTTGGGTGTTCAGCTGGGCTGGGCGGGAAATTTTCGCCGCGTGCGCGCGGTCCAAGGTTCGTCCAATCCCAATTGAATGGTCGCAGCGTATCGCTCGTTTTTGTTGATCAAACCTGCCACGAGACGGCCGCAGAGTAACCTTGAGGAGCTACTATGGATTCCAGTCGCCACCGCCCGGCAATGATGTTCCTATCCATGACCGATATCCAATTCAAGGGCGTGCTAAACCCGGTTCCGATGGCCTTCAACAACGCCTCTTTTCGAGTCCACAAGCTAAAGAACGAAGGCATTCGGTTCTCGACACCGCTTTCGATAAGCCACTGATGTTCGTCGCTACAGAAGTAGTCATAGACCATGCCTTCCGCATCTTCGATTACACGGTGTTTTTCGATGTCAATGCCGACGTCAGTGGGACTGATCGCGATGGCGATGAAATTGCCGGAGTGGGAAACGTTGAACCTTAGGTTCGAAACGGGATCGGAGAGAAGCGGCTTGCCGTATCGGCCCTTGGCAAAGCCTAGCGACGCAGGCGCTATGCCGAGCTCCCGAGATAGCTCGGATCTCAGAATAAACTTTGACAAGATCGAGCGCGTGCGTTCGGCCCTGTCGAAAATCGCGCCCGCCTCTTCCAGTTCGTCGGCGGGCAGATGTTCCAGGATGGCCTGCGGCAACGGCTCCCTGCCAAGGATATGCGGCGATGCGTCGTACAGTTTGTAGCGGCAGCTCTCATCCAAAACTTTTGCATCAAACAGGAGCATTCGAAACCCGAGCGATCATTCTACGACATGACTTTCGTACTGATCGGTGAGGTACACGCCCCCGCAGTTGAGTGTACGAAACGTCTATTTCATTGAGAGAAAGCAACGTCATGCAATATACCTACCACGGGAACGAAATCGCGATCATCGGAATGGCATGCCGGTTTCCCGACGCCGACACCGTAGACACATATTGGAAGAATTTGAAGCAGGGTCGCGAGAGCATTGTTCCAATCTCCCGCGAGCAGCTTCGCCGCCTCGGTGTGGCGGACAAGGTCATCGATGGCGGCGACTATGTTGGAGTTTCAGCCAATCTACCGAACTTTGACACCTTTGATGCCGGGTTCTTCAAGTTGACGCAGAAAGAGGCAGAGACGATCGATCCTCAACATCGTCTGTTTCTGGAGTGCGCTTGGGAAGCGCTCGAGGCTGCGGGATGCGCACAAAGGCGAAGCGAGCTTCTGATCGGCGTTTACGGCGGTGTGGGACCAAGCACCTATTCGACGGATTTTCTGCAGAATCCATATCAGGTCCCCGGCACGAACCGTTTTCTCGACAGCGCCTCAGGCTTCCTTGTCCTGCTTGGAAACGACAAGGATTATGTCAGCACAAGAACGTCCTACAAACTCGACCTGCGCGGACCAAGCCTGAACGTGCAGAGCGCGTGCTCGACCGGTCTGCTCTCGGTGCATCTGGCATGCCAGGGGCTGCAACTGGGAGAATGCGACGTTGCCCTTGCTGGCGCATCATCGATCCTCATTCCTCACGGCGTAGGCTACATCCATCAGGCAGGCGGTATCGTTTCTCGTGACGGCCATTGCCGGGCTTTTGACGCCGCTGCTGATGGAACGGTTTTTAGCAGCGGAACAGGAGTTGTTGCTCTCAAACGTCTGGACGACGCGTTGTCCGACGGAGATTTCATTCACGCTGTCATCAAAGGTTCTGCCACAAACAACGACGGGGCCGCTAAAGCGAGCTTTGGTGCGCCGAGCGTGCGGGGACAGGCTGACGTCATCAGACAAGCGCTTGCCAACGCCGGCGTTGAAGCAAACTCAATTGAGTTCATCGAAACCCACGGAACCGGAACGCCGCTGGGAGATCCGATCGAAGTGCGTGCCTTTCCTGCGGACTTTGCACTGTCGTCGAACGAGCAGGCCCGCTGTGCTCTCGGCTCGGTTAAGACGAACATCGGCCATTTGTCGGCGGCCGCGGGTATTGCGGGTCTCATCAAGGCGGTCCTGGCGTTGCAGCATCGGACCATTCCGCCAACATTGCACTTCCAAAGTTTAAATCCGGCAATTTCCTTTGACGGAACACCTTTCTACATAAACACCGCGCCGGAAGATTGGGCCGGGCAGGCGCCTCACAGGGCAGGCGTGACATCGCTCGGTGTTGGCGGCACGAATGTGCATGTCGTCCTGGAGGAAGCTCCTCGGCAGCGATCGGCCGACGAAGAGCGGAAGGGACAAAGGCCAGGCGTCCTCGCGTTGTCGGCGGATTCCGAAAAGGCATTGAGCAACCTGCTGCTGAAATACCGCGACTATCTCCTTTGCCCGGTGGCACCGGAGCCATCAGACGTCTGCTACAGTGCAAACACAGGGCTTGCACATTTCCCCTACCGCTTCGCGGCAGTGTCGACGAGCGCGGCCGACCTTGCCGAGCAGCTTGACGTCGCGTCGAAGCGCACGTCTTCAGTCGCTACTAGCCAAGACGGCAAGCTGGCATTTCTGTTTACCGGCCAAGGATCCCAATACCCGGGAATGGGCAAGATTCTCTACCAAACTGAACCGGTCTTTCGCCACTGGATCGATATCGCAAATCCACTAGTCACGGACGAATGCGGCGTCCAACTCCTCGACCTATTGTTCTCTCCCCTGGTGAGCAAAGAGCTGCTTGATCAAACGCGCTACACACAGCCCGCCTTGCTGGCGTTTGAATATGCGCTCGCAAAGCTCTGGCTGGCGCGTGGGGTCAAACCCGATGTCCTCATTGGACATAGCCTGGGCGAATTCACTGCCGCCTGCGTGTCCGGAATTCTCCCATTCGATCAAGCTCTGCGACTTGTCGGGGCGCGTGGTCGGCTCATGCAGGACGCTCGTCCGGCCGGTGCGATGCTGGCTGTTGCCATGGGCCTCGACGAGGCGCGTCGATTGATCAGAGAATTCGGGTCAAGCCTTTCGATCGCCGCGAAGAACGCGCCGCTCAGCGTGGTTGTATCGGGCGAAAAACAGGAAATACTGGCCCTTCGTGAAGAGCTGGAAAGATGCGGCGTCAGTCATTCGATCGTCAACGCTTCGGTAGCTTCCCATTCTTCGCTGATGGAATCCATAGTCGGGGATTTCGCCCATCATGCGAAGTCTGTCGATTTTTCATCACCGACGCTTCCAATCATCGCAAATGTAACGGGAAGCATTTCTTCGCAGGAGATGACCAGTCCCGACTATTGGTGCAAACAGCTGCTAAAACCTGTCCTTTTCGAACAAAGCGTCGAAACCGCGTTGCGACTGGGTGTAACGACATTCCTGGAAATTGGCCCCAAATCCGTCCTTTCAAATCTCGGTAAAATGTGCGCCAGCGATCGACCGGCAATCCAAAACACTGCCTGGATTACAGCATTGAGTGAGAACGTGGATGATTGCGAGCAGGATGCGCTTGCTTTGGCTCAACTCTTTGAAAGTGGCGCGGGGATTGATTGGGCGGCCATTTACGAGGACAGGAAGGGACGGCGTATTCCTCTTCCAAGCTATCCATTCCAAAGACAGCGATATTGGCCGGGCGTTGACGATAAGGTCGATGAGAGATGGTTTCATCGAACGCTTTGGCGTCCTGAAGAACAGGCGGATCGTTCAGCAGACAGCCCGCTGCCCCAGATCCTCCTCGTATGTGGTGGCGCGGACACTGCAGCAACCGAACTGGTCAACCTGCTTGAGCGAAAAATTACCGCCGAAGCGGCAAAGACAGTGCGTTGGGGCCGCCACAGGCCAATCGTGATGTATCTCAACGAAATCAATATCGCTGACATTCAGGCGCTGCTCCGCCACACGACGACCGGAAAAGACGCCCCGGAATGCCGACTGATTTACGTGGCCTTCGCGTCGTCACAGGAAGACGGTGAAACAGCGCCGCAGGCGGGACCAGATGCCACTCAAGGGATCTTTGATGCGCTACGCTTTGTGCGCGACGCGTCCGCCTTCGATGGCTCTATAGACCTCAAGGTCCAGATCTTGACGCGCAACGCGGTCAGCATCGATCACCAGGATCTTCCTGTCGTGCCCGCCCAGGCCGCCATTTGGTCTGTCGCGACGGTGTTCGGGCAGGAGCACCGCGACATATGGCACAGTGTGATCGACTTCGACCAATCCTCGACGGATCTTGTAGTCGCACGGCTTTTACGCGGTGATTTGGCCGACCAGACGGCACTTCGACGCCGAAGCAGCTTTGTTGCCCGACTTGAGGATGTGGAACTAGCAGAGTCGCGGTCGCTCGCTTTCAGGGATGATGCCACCTATCTCGTCACGGGCGGACTTGGCGGCGTCGGAAGATCGCTGGTGCGATGGCTTGCAGATTGCGGCGCTAAAAACATTCTGCTCATCGGCAGGTCGCTCGAAGACGAAACCAAGCGGAGCGAACTGAAAGCCCTTCGAGAACGCATTCCAAACCTTCGCTTCGAAAGGGCCGACGTAGCGTCCCGCGCGGATATGGCGCGGATTTTTTCCGATATTGAGGTATCGGGCTTCCCGTTAAGGGGCGTCTTTCACGCGGCTGGCGTCAATGAAAATGGCATGATTGCGGATGTTGCCCATGACGCCCTCGACAGAGCCTTGAGGCCAAAACTTCATGGGACGCTCGTGCTCGATGAACTCACGCGCTCGTGCGAGATGGATTTCTTCATCTGCTTTTCCTCTCTGTCATCCATGCTGGGGTTCAAGGGGCAGGCTGCTTATGTGGCCGCAAATGCCGCCATGGAAGCAATCGTGACGAAGCGCGTTTGCGAGGGGTTCCCGGCGCTTGCGATCTGTTGGGGGCCCTGGGCAGGTGACGGAATGTCGGCCTCTCTCGGTGCCCGACAGAAAGCGCGTCTTGCCGCCATGGGCATTCGGGAATTTTCCCCCGATGAAGGGGTAGAGAAGCTTTCGCGCCTTTTCGGCCTCTCGGGAGTCTACGGCGCCTTTCCAATCGTCTGGCAAAGCTATCTCGACCAGTTCAATCAACGAATTCCGCCGCTATTTTCGTCAGTAACAAGCCACAACAAGAAAAGCGCTGTCGGCACTGGACGAACAGCCAAACGCCCGTTTAAAGACGAAGCGGCCGCGCTTCCCATCGAGGAGCGGACGGATTTTGTCGTTTCGAGTATTTCCGCGATCGTCGCAAAGACCCTTGGTACATCCCCGAAATCGGTTACGATAGACAAACCGATCAATCGGCTGGGTTTCGATTCTCTCACCACCTTGGAATTGCGTGACGCCCTGAAGGCACTCGGCGTGGTCCTACCCCTTGGCCCGCTCTTTTCCGGTGCCTCGATCGCCGACATCTCCAAGATAATCCTCGATCAACTGGAAACCCAAACGGGTGTGCGCCTTGCTCCGCCGTCTTCAGTTCTTCCTGCTCGACGTGAACCGTTGATCATTCCAAGGCGGAGTGAAAATTCGAGCATGCAGCTTGTTTGCTTCGCGTATGCCGGCGGAGGACCGGCCGTCTTCAATGGCTGGGCCGACCAACTTCCAGATGACATCGAAGTGGCTATCGTTCAATTGCCCGGAAGAGGCTCACGGCTGGCTGAGCGGCCGCATACGAGGATGCATGATCTCGTTGATGAGCTGACGCCTGTCTTGGTTGACTACCTCGATAGGCCATTTGCCTTCTTCGGTCATTGCGTAGGCGGTATCCAGGCTTTCGAACTCGCCCATCGCTTGGAGCGCGAGTATCGATTGCATCCGCTTCATCTGTTCGTCGCCGGGTCGAGAGCTCCGCAGATCTATAATGAACGACAGGCGGCTATTGACGCTGTCCAATTCGGTGCGACGGCAGCTCGTTCCGGAGCTGCAGCCGAAGAGGATTTCATTGACATGCTTAAGGATGTCAACTTCGCAAACAACAAGGCTCTCTTCAAGGATGCCGAATTGTTGTCTCTCATGCTCCCCGTCATCAAAGCCGACTACGAGCTTAACAACAGCTACATCTATCAGCCAAAACACCCCCTTGCCACGCCCATCACGGCAATTGGCGGTCGGGCCGATCCTTACACGACCGGCGAACATATCCTGGCGTGGAGCGAGCAATCCATGTTGCCGTTAGACACCCATTTCTGCCCGGGCGACCACTATTTCATGGAAACCCATAGCTCCTTTCTGATCGAGACAGCTGCCCAAATTCTTCTGGGATATGCCTCTCAGGCAAGGCCACGTCACATCAGGATTGTTTCGTCCAACTGACTGTTTTTCAAATGGAGATTCCGATGTCGTTGAAACTGATGAATGCCACGATCAACGTTGCCGCACTTTCATTTGTGATGATGTTCTCGTTAAGCCCAGAACGCGTTTTGGGGCAGACACAATCAGCGCCGATCACGTTCTACGACGGGGGATGGGAGAACATCCAAATCAGCAACGCGATTGCCATTTACATGATCAAGCACGGCTTCGGGCGCCAAGCCGTGGACGTCGATTCCAATGTTCCGAAAATGCAAAACGCGATGAGAAGCGGAACGATGGACGTCAATCTGGAAATGTACAACAACCTCATGGCGGAATGGGTGAGCGCACAGGTTACAGACGGCAAGATTGTCGAGCTCGGCGAAACTTACGAGAGTGCCTCGCAGGGCTTTTATGTTCCCACCTATGTCATCAAAGGAGATGCCGCCCGAGGCATCAAGCCCCTCGCCCCCGATCTTAGCAGCGTTCAGGATCTTCGCAAATATCTTCAAGCATTTCGCGAACGCGATCCGGACAGGCAATCCAAATTCATCAATTGCATACCCGGCTGGGCTTGCAGGGAGATTAACCTGATCAAGCTTGCGACATACGGGCTGGATAATGATCTCAAATCCATCGAACCAAAAACAGAAAATGAGCTGAACGAAACCATTCTGAAGGAATACGAGGCGGGGCGTCCGTTCATAACCTATTATTGGGCTCCCAGTGCGCTGCCGACCATGATCGACCTGACGCTTCTGAAGGAACCTGCTTACGACCCCGCTTGCTGGGCTGCAATCGAAAAGCTGCTCACGCCGTTTCAGCCTGGCGTTCCGGCTGAACGAGCTTGCGCCTATGAGACTATTCCAATCCTGAAATATGCGACGAAGAAAATGGTCGGTGAAAACCCGGACGTCGTAGCCTTCCTGCGGGCCATGTTCATCGGTTCCAAGACGATGGGCGAGCTTGCGGCTTACATGCATAAGCAAAGGGCCACGCCTGACGAGACCGCACTTTATTTTCTGAGAAATCATCAGACGACCTGGACGAAATGGGTCTCCGATCCCGTCCGATCGCGGGTTGCCGCATCGCTCTCCCACTAATTCATCGCAACGCTCTCGCTGGAGAATGTAAGATGGCCGACTTAAACTTGCTGCGCAAAATTCAAGAATTCAGCTGGCGAACTCCTGATCACCCAGCGATAGAGTTTCACGGCGAAGTTACCACCTATGAAGACCTCGCCGCTCGCGTGGCTGCAATATCCAAGCATTTTCTCGCAGCCGGCATTTATGTCGGTTCGCGCGTCGGCATCCATCTTCGACGCTCTCCCGACATGGTTGCTGCGATTCTCGCAGCTCTAAATGTCGGGGCCGCGTTTGTCCCATTGCCCTTGGATTCGCCAAAAGCAAGAAACAGACTGGTTGCCGAATTGGCTGATCTCAATCTGTTGATCGTCGATGACGAACTTCATGGCAGCGATTTTCCCGCCCGCAACCGCATGCGGCTGAACGAAATTGGCTTTGCTGGCAATCCCATTCTGCCAGTCGCTGCTTTCGATGAGCAGGAGTTGGCTTACATCATATTCACGTCCGGATCGACCGGCCAGCCCAAGGGCGTGATGGTTAGACGGTGCAATCTCGACTACTTCCTGGATGCGATCGACCAGGTCGTGGATTTTCGCAGATGGAACAGGATCCTGGCGGCGACGACGTTTGGGTTCGATATTTCTGTGCTTGAGCTGCTTCTTCCGCTGGCCAATGGCGGTACCTTGATTCTTGCCGATGATCATCAATCGAGAAGCAGCGATGCCCTGATCAAGCTCGTGGAAGGGCGAGAGCGATGCCTGATCCAGGCAACACCAGCTATGTGGCGCATGATCGTTTCCTCGGGTTGGATTCCAAACTGCAATGTCGGCGCCATCTGCGGAGGAGAAGTTCTCCCGACCCAATTGGCCCGAGAATTATTCGATCGTTCAAAGGCCGCATGGAACCTCTATGGCCCGACCGAGACGACCATTTGGTCGTTCTACCATTGCATCTCGGAAGCAGATTTTGCAGATCCCGGAAAAGCGGTGCCAATTGGCTATCCTTTGCCAGGGACGAGCTACGCGATTGAGAAGGCCGATGGCGAACTCGGGGATGGTGAGCTGCGCATCGATGGCCCCGGTGTAAGTGGAGGTTATTTCCGACGCCCGGACCTGAATGAAGGGAAATTCACAAGTGCGTTGGAGAACGGGCCGTTTGACCGCTTCATGACGGGCGATCTGGTCGTCGAGCGCAATGATGGCTGTTTGATGTATGTCGGACGCAAAGATCGCCAGGTGAAGCTAAACGGGTTTCGTATCGAGCCTGGAGAAATCGAAAGAGCGCTCGATCGTCTGCCGTTCGTAGAACAATCGGCAGTCAAGCTCACTGAAACGAGGTCGAGTGAAAAGTGCCTGACCGCGTTCATTGTTGCTCCGCAGCTTGACGAGAGGGTCGAGAGCTGGGGCGCGGTCTGGGATGCGGCCTATGACCTCCATGGGCAAACAAGTATTGCCGAGGGAACGGGATATACATCGACCTTCACCGGAAAACCGATCGGCGAAACCCAAATCAAGGCGTGGGCGCAGGCAACCGCAGATCGCGTCTTAGGGTTTTCTCCCGGCAGTGTCCTCGATATCGGCTGCGGCGTGGGCTTACTTGGCGAGCGCCTCTTAAGGGAAGGCCTGGTCGAATATCAGGGCTGTGATCTGTCGAGTGC
>NZ_JABEPH010000145.1:0-13517 GCF_013004495.1 Rhizobium sp. SEMIA 4085 | reverse complement strand
GTTCAGCCCTCGTCGCATGGCAATTTCTACGAACTCTACGCGATCGCTGCGGCCGTCCTTGGCGGCTTCTCGTTGCGTGGTGGAGAAGGCTCGATCATCGGCGTCGTGTTGGGCGCGGTACTGCTTCAGGAGTTGCAGAACCTGGTCAATCTTCTCGGCATACCTTCCTCACTCAACTTCGCGGTGATGGGAGCGGTGATTTTGGTCGGGGTCCTGGCAGATCAGCAATTCAACCGCTACCGGGCAAAGAGAAGGGCTGCGATCGCGCTCGGCGTGCTGAACAGAAAAAGCTCGGCGCCTCGTCAGGCATCGGTCACGATCGACGAGATCAGATAGCGGTTTCTCACAGGATATTCCCATGCGCCCGACGGTGGCTTCATCATTGACGGTGGGCGCTGAGGATAAACGATGACAACGCTTCCCGTTACCTCGTTCTTCGTCGCAATGTTTGCTTTGGCACTTGTTACGCTGTCCGTCGCCGTCACGGTTCGCCGGGTCAAGCTGGGAGATCGGGTTGGCGGCAGTCACGACCCTGTCTTGCACCGCCGGATCCGGCGCAAGGCAATTTCACGGAATATATCCGTCGTTCCTGATCGGCCGAGCACTTGTGGAGGCTGATGCCGCTGCATCCTGGATCGTCTTGAGGATAGGCGGAACCTTCGCGTTCGGACGCATACTTCATGCAGTTGGCATGTTCGGCGCGTCAACGCCCTTACGTGGCCTCGGTATTCTCATGACGCATCCGGGACTGCTGGCAATATCCGAGCTGGTAGCCGTCCATTTTCCGTTAGACTGGAAGGCGCAGGATAGTCAGATATCCTGCGCCTCATAATGTGTGGATGTAACCAACGAGGAGCCTCGCGGCGATAGCAAGTTGGACACCTTGCCCGCAACTGGGGTCCGAATATTGTAACATTTCGCATTTTCTCTTAGCGATTGAGATCGAGGTAGCCGGAGGCGACTTGCGCATCGATGTCAGCTGGTACCGGAACCACACAAGAGGTGTGATCCAGCTTACCGCCCGCCACCCGTTCGAGACAGCGCGCCTGCAGGGCAAAGCCCAGATCCATCGATTCGATCGAATTCCCGAGCGGCCGGGGCCCCGCGAGATTGGCCATATGCCCGCCGCCGAGAATATGGATCTTCCTGCCGTCGCCCAGAAGCAATGTTTCGATACCATCGTTGGCATAGGTATCGACCGCTTTCAGCGGTGCCACCGATTTGATGCCCTCGACATCGATTTCGGATGGGAAATGTCCGCCATTGAACAGAATGACGCCATCCTTGAACAGCGGCAAGTCCGCAGCGGTGACGATATCGGCAAAGCCGGTGACGGTGATGATCACATCGGCTGACGCGATGGCATCGCTTCTCAGCGGCGTCGAAAAGCCATCGAGATGCGCTTCAAGAGCAGTGACGGGATCGACATCCACCACGCTGACATTGCTATGGGCATTGCGGAAACAGGTGGCAGTACCCTTGCCGCAGGCACCATAGCCGAAAACGGTCACGCGCTTGCCATTGGTCGAGCGGTTGGTGAAGCGCATATAGCTCTCAAACAGCGACTGGCCGACCGCGTGTCGGTTTTCGGCAAACTGCTTGATCGGACTGTCGTTGATGACGAGGATCGGCAGCGCGATCACCTCAGGCATGGGCGCGAGACGCCGGCGCCCTGATGTCGTCTCCTCTGTGCCGCCCAGCAAGTTCTTGTAGGGACGCTCGGCGACGCGGACGAAAAGAGCGCCGCCATTGTCGAGCAGCAAATCCGGCTGGCGGTCGAGCAGAGTGTCGATGAAGTCTCGGTGCGCCCTCGCGTCTGTGGTCTGCTCGCCGATGACAACGATTCCCTGCCGTTTGAGGTACTCCACCGTCGCAGGCTGGGTGCTGTTGAGATTGCCTGTTGCCACGAGGTTGGCGCCGCCGGCTCGCAATGTCATGAGAAGAGCGACAGTCTTGGGTTCCAGATGAATGGCAGTGCCGATTGTCAGACCTTGGAAAGGCTTTGTGCGGGAGAATTCTTCTGAGATAGCCTGTAGCAGCCAGCAACTGTCCGCCACCCATTCGATCCGCGAAACCTGGTGTTGTTGTATCATGGCTTTTCTCTCCGCTGGTCGCAGGCGCGCTGCCGGCGTTTCTGCGGATGTTCCCTATCGTGCGAAGCGGATAGTCAACAGGGACATAATACTGCGGTACTGGGCAGATTTCCTGTTCAGGCCGGATCGGCCGCCTTGCCTTCCCGGCGCAGCCAATCCGCCAGGAGACTGAGCGCCCGGCTCTTGCGATCTGCGGCGCGACAGCACAGCCTGAATCCGATCGGTCGGATCGCAAAACCAAAATGTGCTGTCAGCACACCGGCGGCGAGTTCCATCTCGATGGAAGCCCGCGGTGCTATCGTCACACCCAGACCAGCCTTCGCCGCACCAATTGCCAGCGTCAGGTCCTCGATTTCAACCCGTTTCAGGAAACGCGACGGGCGTGTTCCGCTTTCTCGAAACCAATCGTCCCAGAGATAGGGAACATCACGAGCCACCAGCGCCGTGGCATTTGCGAGCCACTCATCAAGATCGGTGCCGGATGGAGCAGGTCCGGTGGGGCTGGAAACCGGGCCGAACGCATCGACCATGAAGGCGGTCGCGGCGATGTCAGGCAAAGGGCGATATTCGCCGCCGGCAATTATGGCGTCGAGGTCGGGCGCGTCGGCGAGCGTGCGGGTAATGGCAACTGGCACTACATCGATTTCCAGGTCGCGGAGAGCAGAATGGATGCGCGGCAGTCGTGGCATCAGCCAGGAAAGGGCCATCGGCATGGGTACGCCAAGACGAAGGCGCATCTTGCGGTCCCGTCGTTGGATCTCCTCTGCCGCGCGGGAAACGATCGCGAACGCAATTCCAACGGCATCGGCAAAACGTAATCCGGCGGCATTGAGGGTCACCCTGCCACCCTTGCGGATAAAGAGAGCCGCGCCGAAATACTCCTCAAGGCTTTGAAGCTGCTGCCTCACCGCTCCCGGCACCACCCCAAGATCCTGGGCCGCGGCACGCAGGCTGCCGCAGGGAGCGCATCGTAGGCACGAAGTGCATTGAGCGGCGGCAACGGATGTTTCAGGTTCAAGCGAGGGCTCTCCGCATTGCGGCGGCGTGGTTTGCCGTATTCATTGCCCAGAAAAGCTGCAAAGGAAAAGTAAAAATTGAATTGCAACGCCTCTGACGTGCGCCTTGCGTCAACCAATCGGAGGCTGCTGCCAATCACGAGGAAGTTGCGCCGGCCGCGGCAAACTATCGTCCATCGCCTTCCCGATCGCCAATTGGCGGCATCACTGCGGGGCTCAAGGTCTCGGTATCTCTCACTAGCCCCGCGATCAATCTGGTGCGGAAGGGGCGGTCAACGTATGACCCATCTGCCCCCGCTTGATTCACTCGCACAATCGATCGAGGATTTCCAGAATCGCGGCGGCACGATCTGGGCCTGCCTGCGTGAAGGCGCGCGGCTACGAAAAGGAAGACTTCCTCGACGGTGTCGTCATTGCCGGCGCAAGCGCCATGCATGCCGAGATCACGGAGGGTGCCGCCACCCTCTCGTTTTAACTGGGATAAACATGGAGGCGGCCGGCGTTTGTGCTGCGGGACACGAAGTCTCGTTCATGTTGCACGCCGCTATTCAGCCAGCATTGCAACGAAGGCCGAGACTTTGGGCGGGCGAAACCGAGCTGCCGGATAAACGACATGGATGCCGCCCGCTGGCAGAGACCAGTCTGGCAACAGTCTCACCAACCTGCCACTCTCTATATGATCGGCAGCAAGGAAGTCGGGCAGCACGGCGACGCCGCCCCCCGCGACAGTGGCTACGAGAACCGCAGGCGTCGAGTTGCTCATGATAGTCTGCCGCATCCGCACGGTCCGCCGATCGAAATCGTGCCGGCTGAAACGCCACACCAGAGGCTCCTTTAGCGCCAGGTTGCCTATGAAGGGTAGGTTCGCTACATCTTCAGGCTCGTCAAGTTTAAGCGAGCCTGCGAGGCTTGATGCCGCGACGAGAAACTGCCTGAACGTACCGATCCGTTTTGCCTGATGGCTGGAATCGTCGAGCCATCCGACGCGAATGGACAGATCAATGTGGTTGGCGACCAGATCTACCCTCGCATCTGCCAACAGCAGCTCGACTTTGCAGGTGCGATATCGTTGCGTGAAGGCCGCAGCGATCGGCGCGATTTTGCTGGCACCATAGTCATTGGGCGCGGCAATCCGGAGCACGCCCTCCGGCGCGGCATTGGAGCGCGTCCCCTCGTCGATGGCATCCTCCGTTTCGCGCAAAATCGCGTTGCATCTGGCGTAGAAGAGCTGGCCGGCTTCTGTTGGCTCGACGCGCCGCGTCGTCCGAAGGAACAAACTCGTCTTCAACTCCGCCTCCAGCCGCGCAACCTGCTGGCTGACGACGGTCTTGGTAATGCCAAGCCGCTCGGCGGCTTTCGTGAACGAACCGGTATCGACGACAGCAGTGAAGTAGGCCAGTCGATTGAGATTAACGTGCTCCATGGCTGCCACCCTATTGTAAGCTTATGACATACATTCTGTAGGGCTTAACCTGACTTCACTTCCAATGAAAGCCCGCTACTTTGCGGCTGTCAACGTGAGGATGGCCTGAGATGCACATTACCTACCTCTTCGATCCGCTATGCGGCTGGTGCTATGGCGCAGGTCCCGCACTCGAAAAACTGGTGAAGCTCGAAGGGATCACGATTGAGCTTGCGCCCACCGGTCTCTTTGCCGGCGAAGGTGCGCGACCGATAAATGAACGGTTTTCGGCCTATGCCTGGCAGAACGATCAGCGCATCGGCCAACTCACCGGGCAGGTCTTCAGTCAAGTCTACCGCGACCGGGTTCTTGGAAGCGTGGGCAGCATGTTCGACTCGGCGCCTGCGACGCTTGGCGTTGTCGCAGTGGAGCTCACGCAGCCCGGCAAGGAGCGCGAGGCGTTGAAGGCGCTCCAGAATGTGCGCTACGTCGACGGCTGCAACAATTCCGAAATGGCCGTCGTCGCCGATGCTCTCGACGCGGCCGGGTTCACCGACGCCGCCGTTTGCGTCCTGACTCTGGACGACACTCTGCTCGGCATCTATCGCAAGAGGATTGAGAAGGCCCGCGGCCTTATGACGGAGTTCCGGCTTGATGGCGTTCCGGCGCTTCTTGTCGGGGACGGAGACCAGCGCCGCAAGCTAAGCAGTGGCGCTCTATTCGGCGGTTTCGATCTGCTCGCCGCCGAGCTTCGGGCTGCCTGAGCGTACGCTTTCGCCAGATCATTTCACCGCATGCGCGTCGTGCAAGCGCTTGGATTGCAGCAGCAGTCGACAACCACTGGAGAAAACAATGTATTCAAGGAGAAACGTAATGAAAACCACGGTTGCAGCCGGCCTTGTCGCCGCTTTTTCCCCTGCCGGTCTCGGCAATGCCGCTGGACCGAAACTGACCTGGAAGCACTTTCCTGCCGGCCAGAATGGATTTTTCCGCGCGCCGGTCCTGCTTTCCGGCCCTAGTGAAGCACTGCTGATCGACGGCGGCTTTACCTATCCCGATGGCCGCGCGCTGGCCGATGCCATCAAGGCGACCGGCAAGAAGCTGACCACCATTTATGTCAGCCAGTCCGACCCCGACTACTATTTCAGCCTGAAGCCGGTGCTCGAAGCTTTCCCCGGAACCAAGGTGCTGGCCGCCTCTGACACGATCGCCGCCATCAAGGGCAATGTCGAGAAGAAGCTCGCCGTTTGGGGCGCGCAGCTCAAGGAGAACGGGCCGCAGACGCTTTCTGACATTGTCATGCCGGAAGCCTTCGACGGCGCGAGGCTGACGGTCGATGGCGAGACGGTCGAGATCGTCGCGGCCGAAGCAGGGTTGGCCAACCGCCGCTACCTCTTCGTGCCGTCGCTGAACGCCGTCCTTGGTGGCGTAATGATCTTCTCCGGCGTCCATGTATGGACCGCCGACACGCAGACGAAGGAGCAGCGTGCCGCCTGGGTGGCAACCCTGGACAAGATCAGCGCCCGTAAGCCCTCCGTGGTCGTTCCTGGTCACATGACGCAAGAGGCAGCGATCGGTCTGCCGGCCGTCGAACACACCAAGAGCTATCTGCTCGCATTTGAAGAAGAACTCGCCAAGGCCGCGGATGCTGCCGCACTGAAGTCCGCCATGGAAGCTCGCTTCCCAGGTCTTGGCATGGGCGTGGCGCTGGACATTGGCTCCAAGGTCGCCAAGGGCGAGATGAAATGGGGCTGAGATGAGAACCTTCGGAGGACCTGTGAAGGTCCTCCGGAGAAAACGGGCGCAACCAGCTTGCCGCGCTGTCATCGCATGGGTAGCGAAGCGTCGTTTCATCTATTCTCAATCGCCGGGGCGAGAACGGAAATCGCTTGCGCCGAAAGCAATTCGTTCGCTATCGCGAGAGCACAGCGAAAGGAGAAATCGACCTGAGATCGGGATCCGCGATGCCGGTCGCTTTTTCCACATGAGCGTGGCTCATGCTGTAGCCGTAGTCGAGGACGCGTACGCCGTCCATGATGAAGAGCTGGGTCTTGTCGAGGCCAGGGCGCAGATTTCCCGTCACAGTGACGACCTCGTACACCCTTGAGAGATGGAACGGCTCGTCTGCTACGACGTGGACCAGTTGATTCGGTGGCGGAGCAGCGCTGTGGCTGCAAGCACCCGCCCACGGAACAAGCATGAACTCGTAGACGAGATTGCGGTCCTGGTCGACCGGCAGAATGAATCCGGTCAGCTCAACCGCGTGTGCTTCATCACGCCACGCGAGCGTTTCGCCTTGCGATTGCGTGGATGCCATGCCTGGCAAGGGCATGTCAGATCTCGATTGATCTGCCGGCCGCAGCGCACTCCAAAGAACAGGCTGAGCACCTGCAAAGGCGCCGGAGGCCTGACAAGCCGTGCCGATCATGATCGTCGTCAATTTCAGGAGGAAAAGCGCGCGCCTCATCCGCATCTCCATGAACAGGGCGTTTTTAAACCCGGCCTGCGCCCGATGGATCTTAGCCTCATCTTTCGCCTAAGGTCAAAGTCCAGGTTAAAGATGCAGCTTGACGTCTTTTCGATCAGCCCCATCACCTCATGGTGACCCTTCACAGGTGGGAACTGGACGCGGCGGCGGTACGGGGTGCTCTTGGCCGGGTGATCTGCCGCAGTGGAAGAAGCGAGTCAGCCCCTGGCTGCGGCGAAGCTGACGAATAGGTTGCCGTAAAATGGCAGGTGTTCGCCCATGAACTGGCCGAGGCCCTGACCGGTCGGCTTGCGCCAGTCGGCCTGCATTTTGGCCCACGGCGACCCTTGTGCAAAGTTTGAGTTGACCGCTTTCGACAGCGAGGCGACATTCGCAACCTGTAGCAAGGCAGGAGGAAAAACGATGGACGAGCCAGACCGCTGGCGCCATATGGCAAGCGCACCGAAAGACGGTAGTCGAATCCTCGTCACGATCCGCCCGTCCGAACAGGGGCCGGCAGAAGTTGACCTCGCGTATTGGTCGAGAGGCGATCAGTTTGGCGGAGAAGGCTGGCGCGCGTCTGATTCCTCGCCTGGGCAGATCATCGAATATGCCGAGCCGGAATTGAAGTGTTGGATGCCGATGCCCTCGGCCAACCTCAGTCGCACCACGATGCCCTTGCCCTGGGAAGGCGACGATGACCAGAACTTCGACGGGTCAGGGATTTAAAAGCTCGCGCCGAAATCAGGGTTCGTCGGCGCTTCCAAGCTGCGGCATCGAAACAGAGACATGCTATCGCTTTGCGGCAATGGCCCACGGCGACCGAGCAAGCTGCGCTATGCTTTCCTAGTCGAGAACAGTGTGCTCTCGATGGCGCCGACGGGTCGGTTGGTCTGTCATACCAGCAAATGAAGTTTCCTTCGTGAAAAACCAACTGCCTTCGCGCCATCGAGTTCTACGGCCAGCTTCGTTTTGGTCGCATTGGGGCTTGATCTAGGCTCGCGGCGGCCTTCTTCAGGCAGTCGAGATAATGGTCCCGGTTCGCAAGGCCGTCGTCGCGCGGCGTGACGAGGCACAGCGTTGCGGCTGCATGACCTTCTTCGCCCCGCACCGGTACGGCAAAACAGTGGGTGAAGCTGTCGACGATGCTGTTGAACGTGAAGAGACCTTCACGCTCGGCCTGGCGCACCTCGGCGATGAAGATTTGCGGGTCGAGCCACTCGCCCGTCGGCAGGCGGAAATCCTGCGGCGGGATGAAGCTCAGGATTTCCTGATCCGACAGGTGCGCGACCAGCAGGCGCCCCGACGCCGTCCACGGGATCGGCACCGACTGCCCGACATCCGTGGAAATGCGGAATGGGCGCGCGCCTTCACGCATGCGAACGACCGTGTATCTATTTCCATCCAGCATGCAGAACTGCGCCGTCTCCCGCGTCTCGTCGGCAAGCTGTTCCAACGCCGCCTCGCATTCGCGGGTGAAATCGAAATGGTTCTCATAGGCTGCGCCGAGGAAATACAGCTTGCGGCCGAGATAGACACGCCCTTCGCCGCCCGTGAATTCCAGAATGCCATTCTGCAGCAGCAGGTTGACGAGCTCATAAACCGATGAGCGCGGCGCGCCGATCTGCGCGGCGATTTCGTTCGGCTTCAGGGCCTGCCGTTTCCGGCGCAGGAACTCGAGGATCTCGAAGGCGCGGTCGAGCCCTCGGGCGCGCTTGCCGGCTGCTTCGTCCTGAACTGCATCCATTGCTGTCGATCCTTTTTTGCCCGGCCGAGCTTTTCAAGCCGTCTGCCGCATCTGTCAATCGATCCCGTCCTTCATCGCGAATGAAATTTTCCTGTCCCTCTTGCGAGGTAAAAAAATCGGCATAAGATCACCTCGTCCGGTATATAGATCATATGTACGGTATATTGGACACAGATGGCACGCCGTCAACGCTGCCGCACAAAAAAGGGGATCGACATGAAGAATCTTGAAAATGGCTTTTCCGCATCGCGACACCGCCGCCTTTGTGCGGGTGCCGCCGCCGCTGCCCTCCTCGTCTTTTCGGCCGGCACGGCCTCAGCCGCCGCCAATTGCATCAAGGGTGACAGGAAGGCGCCCTATACGATCGGCTGGGCGAACATCTATTCGGTGCCGACCTGGATGAAGCAGACCGAAGGCACCATCACGGCTGAAGTGGAGGAGCTGAAGAAGGCCGGCCTCGTGAAGGACCTGATGATTACGGACGCGCAGGGCAACGCCCAGACGCAGATCCAGCATATCCAGTCGATGATCGATGCCAATGTCGACGCCATCGTCGTGATCGCGGGTTCTTCCAACGCGCTCGACCGCGTCATTTCCGATGCCTGCGACAAGGGCATCGCGGTCGTGAATTTCGACAGCCTCGTCAACACCGACAAGGTGACTGCGAAAATCAACACCGATTCCAACGAATGGGGCGCGACCGCTGCCAGTTGGATGGTCAGCCAGCTCGGCGGCAAGGGCAAGATCATCGTCATGAACGGCCCGGCCGGTATTTCGGTGAGCGACGACCGCCGCAAGGGTGCCCAGCCGGTCCTCGATGCCAATCCCGGTCTGAAGGTGATCACCGAGACGAACACGGAATATAACGTCGCGCCGGCACAGGAAGCGATGACCAGCCTGCTCTTCGCCAATCCCGAAATCGACGGCGTGCTGTCGCTCGGCGGCGCGCTATCGGCCGGCTCCGTCCTCGCCTTCGAGCGCCAGGGCCGCGACCAGGTGCCGACTACAGGCGAAAACGCCCGGCAGTTCCTGGAGCTATGGAAGGAGAAGGGACTGAAGAGCTGGGCGACCATGCAGCCCAACTGGCTCGGCGCGCTTTCCGTTTACACCGCTGTACAGGCGCTTGAAGGCAAGGACGTTCCGGCCTTCGTCAAGGTGCCGCTGCCTGTCATCGACGACAGCACGATCGGCAGCTACCTCGCACGGGCCGACAAGTTCCCCGCTGACGGCTATATCTACTCGGACTACGACAAGGCGCTCTTCGACAAGCTGCTTGCCAAGTAATCCGCGTTGAGGGAAGCCGTCATGACCGAAGAAAGACCCCTGCTGGAAGCCCGGCAAGCGTTCAGGGGATTTTTCGGCAATCCCGTTTTGAAGGGTGTCGACATCGCCCTTCTGCCGGGCAGGGTTCATGCCCTGCTCGGTGAAAACGGCGCCGGCAAGTCCACGCTGATCAATCTCCTGTCCGGTGCGCTCCAGCCGGACGGTGGCTCCATCCTCGTCGACGGCAAGTCCGTCGGGCGCTTCAGTCCAGCGGCTGCGCGCGCGGCGGGTATCGCCGTGGTTCAGCAGGAGCTCAGCCTCACAGCCAGTCTCTCGATTGCCGAAAACGTCGGGCTCGGCGCGTTTCCGCGCCGGTTCGGTCTCATCGATTACAGAGCGCTCCATCGCCGCGTCCGGGATGTCTGCGAAATGGTGGGTCTCACCGAACCGCTCGACATGCCGGTCGCCGATCTCGCGCTTGGCCGCCGTCAGATGGTGGAAATCGCCAAGGCGCTGTTCCGGAAGCCACGCGTGCTTATTCTGGACGAGCCGACTTCGTCGCTCTCCGCTCACGAAGCCGGCATCCTTGCCCGTCTGATCGGGACGCTGAGGGACCGCGGCACGGCACTACTCTATATTTCCCACCGCCTCAATGAGGTGCAGGCGCTCTGCTCGCATGTCACGGTGCTGAAGGACGGCTTGGTCACCGCGGACCAGTCGCTGTCGGGCATCGACGGCGAAGGCCTGGTGCGCCTCATGGTCGGTCGCGAAACCGGCGACCTGTTCCCGCCGCGCCTGGCCGCAACACCCGGCGCGATGCGCATCAGCGTTGAAGGCTTTTCGGCCGGCATGGTGCGTGACATCGGCTTCTCCGCCCGCGCCGGCGAGATCGTCGGCATCGGCGGGCTCGTGGGACAAGGGCAGGAAGACCTGCTGCTTGGCCTCTACGGCGCGATTCCGGCCGCGGCTTCCAGAGCGGAGATATCAGGCAAGTTTCGCCTGCCCGCCCATGTGGGCGAGGCAAATGCCGCGGGCATCGTCTATGTCCCGGCCGACCGCAAGCACGAGGGGCTGGTCCTGCCCCATTCCATCGCATCCAATCTCATCCTGCCCTCGCTTGGACGGCTCGCCGGCAAGGGGCTGCGCGACCGGCAGGCGGAAAGCGGCCTTGTCGCCGATCTCGCGCGCCGGCTGACGATCAAGGGCGACATGGCCCGCGCGGTGCAGGCGCTTTCGGGCGGCAATCAGCAGAAGGTGGCGCTCGCCAAATGGCTGCCGCTCGATCCTTCGGTTCTGCTCCTCAACGATCCAACGCGCGGCGTCGACATCGAGACCAAGCGTGAAATCTATCTCATGCTCCGTGCCTTCGCCGCCGAGGGGCGGCTCGTCATTCTGGCCAGTTCCGATACGCCGGAGCTCGTGCATCTCTGCGACCGCGTCGTGGTTCTGCGCGAGGGGCGCGTCGCGGTGGTGCTGTCGCAAGCTGATATCAGCGAAGGAGCGATCGTCGGCGCGGCCATGGGCATCACCACCACGACGCAGGGAGAGGCAGCATGAGCACGAGGTCATCATCCCGGCTCTACGGCTCGATCCAACTTCGCCGCAACCGCGGCCTTGTCGGCCTCTATCTGGTTGTCGCCGCCTTTGTCATTCTCTATGCGCTGCTCTTTCCCGGCATCCTTTCCATCGGCGGCTTCTCGAAGTTCACGCAGAACTGGTTTCCGCTCGCGCTCGTCACCATGGCGCAGGCGCTTCTCATGCTCAATGGTGGCATCACCCTGGCGATCGGCCCCCTCGTCAGCCTTGGAGCCGTGATTGCCGCGACGACGATGGAAGGAGCGCTCGGTGTGCCGGGCGGCATTTTTGCGGTCGCACTCGCCGGTCTTTCGATCGGCGCCGTCACCGGCGCCATCGTAACGCATCTGAGGCTGCCTGCCATCATCGTCACGCTCGCCGGCTCCTTCATCATTGGCGGGGTGGCACTCATCCTGCTGCCGCGGCCGGGCGGGTTCATTCCCGATTGGCTGTCGACGACTCTGGCCGGCCACACACCTGTCGCCTTCCTGCTGCTCGTCGTCATCGTGGCGCTCTGGAAGGCCTTTCTCGCAACCCCGCTCGGCCTCGGCATCTACGCGGCTGGCGACAATCCGGTCGGCGCATTCCGCTCCGGCGTCCCGGTCGAACGGGTGAAAGTCGTCGCCTTCGCACTGTCCGGCCTCCTCGCAGCACTGACGGGGCTCTTCGTCGCTGCCCAGACCGGCTCGGGTGATCCTCTTATCGGTACGCCTTTCACGCTGAACTCGATCGCCGCCGCCGTGCTCGGCGGCGTAGGCTTCCTTGGCGGCAAGGGCACGATGCGCGGCGCGATCTGCGGCAGCCTGCTGCTCTCGGTCATGATCAACGTCATGTTCTTCCTTGGCTTCCCGCCGGTTGCGCAATATGTCGCGCAGGGCCTGATCATCGTCGGGGCAGTCGCTGTGCCGGAACTTCTCGCGCAATGGAGGGCAAGACGATGAACACGATCAGGTCCGCGTTGCGCAATCCGCCGCTCCTGACCTTCCTACTAGTCGCACTCGTCTGGATCGTCGCAAGCTTCACGCTGCGTGGTTTCGGCGCCCACGGCCACCTGCGCTACCTGCTCGAACTCGCCGCTGTGATCGGCATTGCGGCTGCCGGGCAGACGCTCGTCATCCTTATGGGCGGCATCGATCTTTCCGTCGGCGCGGTCATCACCGTCACGGCGATCCTGCTGCCGCTTATTTCGCCGGCCTGGGACCCGACCGGCCTTGTCGGCATCGCGGCGGCCCTCGCCATCGCCACCGGCATCGGCCTCATGAACGGCGCGGGTGCTGCCTATCTTCGCGTGCCGCCGATCATCATGACGCTTGCCATGGCAACCTTCCTGCAAGGCTTGCTCGTCATCGTCGCCGGCGGCAGCGCGGTCACCGTCGGCAACCCGGCGGTCATTCTGCTCGGGCAGGCGCGGCCGCTCGGGATTCCGGCCGGCATCATTCTGTGGCTCGTCGTCTCGATCGTCGTCCTCCTACTCGTCCACCGCATGCCGATCGGCGCGCGTTTCCTGGCGCTTGGGGCAAATCCGCTGGCTGCCCGGCTTTCCGGCGTCAGCGTCACCCGCAACACGCTGATCGTCCATACTCTGTCGGGCTTTTTCGCAGGGCTTGCGGGCATTCTCGTGCTGGGCATGAACCGGCAAGGCTATGTCGGCATCGGCGACCCCTATCTGCTGACGTCGATCGCCGCCGTCGTGCTCGGCGGCACCTCCATCCTTGGCGGCCGCGGCACCTATGCGGGGACCATTCCGGGGGCAATCCTGCTCGTCACGACGACGGCGCTGATCACTGTGGTCAATGCCTCCCCAGGCTGGCGGTCGATTATGTTCGGCACGCTGATCCTTGCCCTCCTGCTCGTTTCCGGCCGCGAGGCGCGCAGATGACGAGGCGCTACGCCGGGCCGGTGATCGACCCGCCCCCTCCTCCCCGGGACCTTGGGCTGCCAGCTCATCCCTGGG
>NZ_JABEPH010000144.1:0-13564 GCF_013004495.1 Rhizobium sp. SEMIA 4085 | reverse complement strand
CCATTGCATCGGTGCACGGATGGCATTGCGCCCCTCTTGGGACAGATCCTCGCCCATTCCAATCTCATCGCCGTAGACGAATAGTGGCGGCCCGCGCAGGGAGAGAATGATGCTGAAAGCAAGTTCAATTCGCCGCTGGTCGCCGTCCAGCATCGGCGCCAGTCGGCGTCGGATACCGCGGCCGAAAACCTGCATGTTTTCGTCGGGAGCGAAGGTCTTGAAGACGACGTCCTTCAATTCCGGCGGAACGCGCGAAAAATCCAGGTCGTCGAGATTGCGCAAGAAGTTTGCCCAGCCACAAAGAACAGGCGGCTCAGGCAGCAAGCTAAGCGCCTCGTAAATGGGCGCCGCCTCCTTTTTCGCCATCGCGGCAAAAATGTAGCAAGACAGCATGAAATTGAAGAGCAGTCCCAACTGGTCGCCCTCGCCGAAATAGAGGCTCATCTCAGTTGGATCGAGATTGACTTCCCCGAGGAGAACGCCACCTGGCCGCCTCTTTTGCAGATACCCACCCAGATCGCGCAATACACCGTGAGGATCGCGAGGATTGGCCCTTTCCAGCCCGTTGTCGCCGATGATGAGCGGCGCTGCATCCAAGCGGAATCCGCTGATGCCAAATGCGAGCCAGTAGTCGACCACGCGTTCGATCTCCTCGCGAACCTGGGGGTTGGCGATGTTGAGTTCGGGCTGGAAGTGATAGAACTTGTGAAAATAATAGGCACCTGCGAGCTCGTCATACGTCCACAGCTTCGACTCCTCGCCGGGGAAGATCGAAGTGGCGCCGACTTCAATCGGCGGCGGATCGGTACTCCACACGTAGTACTCGCGGTAGCGCGTCTGATGGTCGCGTCGCGCGGCCTCAAACCAGGGATGTTCGCTTGATGTGTGATTGACGACGAGGTCTATGATCACTCGCATACCTTGCTCGCCGGCCCTGTGAAGAAATTTCAGGAAGTCTCTTCGCGTTCCGACCTTCGGATTGATGGCGTAGAAGTCGCTGACGTCATAGCCATTGTCTCGGTCCGGACTGCCGTAGAAGGGCAACAGCCAGATACACGTTATGCCGAGCGCATTGAGATATGGCAGCTTTTCCGTCAGGCCCACGAAATCGCCTATGCCATCGCCATTTCCGTCGGCGAACTTCTCGACATCTACGCCATAGATGACAGCGTCGATATACCAGGGAACGATCGATTCAGGCATCTGGAAACCCAACTCGGACCAGCGGACATCGGAGTAAAACGCAGTGCCGTCTTCTGCGCCGGTGATGACAACACTTAGTGCGATTGACCCTCATTCATCTCAGCCGGATCGTAGTTCAGATCCCAGTCTTTTTCCGGCTTATGCTTGCCTGGAGGATTTTTATGAACCGTAGCGTCCTCCGAACCCGTTATGACGGTCGGCTTGGCGCTGTGGACGCCGGACGCCTTTCTGTTTGCACGAGACTTCGCGAACTGGCCGGCCGCATCTTTCTTGGGGCTTCCACCCATGTCAGCTTCCTCCTTTTGTCTTGAAGGCATCGGAAAGATTTTTTCTCTCTGGATCACGGTTGTTTTCACCAAGTGCGTCCCGATCGTTGTCCGGATCGTCTTTCGGCGGGAGATAACCCCTTGGAGTATTGCCCTTGGGGCCTTCCCAACGTGGCGACTGATCGGTGGTTCCTGGTGGACCATTCTTAGGTGAATTCATGCCCATCTTAGTCCTCCGTTTGTCTATGCGGGGTTGAGGCAGGCTTGCTGGCTGCCATCGCTATAGATCATTCCTGACGGTCTAACCCTTGGCCAAGTCCAAGGTTCCAAAGTCAGCAGCATGGAATTTAAACGTCACGTCAGAAGCGGCCGGCAATAGCTCGCTGGCGCGCTTCAACTTGCTTTACCGGTCCGCATGGTCCCGGCGCTTGCGATCAGATGATCGGTTTGCCGCCTGTAACGGCAATTGTCGCGCCTGAGACATAGCTCGACAGGGGATCGGCTAACATCACATAGGTCGTCGCCAGTTCGGCCGGCTGGCCCGGGCGCTGCATCGGAACCTGTTTTCCGAAGTTCCGAACTGCGTCCTCCGGCAGGGTAGATGGGATCAGTGGCGTCCAGATTGGCCCGGGTGCCACCGCATTTGCCCGGATACCCTTGTCGGCAAGCATTTGGGCAAGACCGGCGGTGAAGTTCTGGATGGCGCCTTTTGTTGTGGCATAGGCAAGCAGGTGCGGGCTTGGACTGTCCGCGTTGATCGATGCGGTGTTGATGATCGCGCTACCTGGTTTCATATGCGCAACAGCCGCTTTGGAAAGGTAGAACATCGCGTGGATGTTGACCTTGAATGTCAACTCCCATTCCTGGTCACTTATGTCTCCGATGTCGCTAAAGCTTGCTTGATGAGCGGCGTTGTTGACGAGAATATCGATGCCGCCGAGCTCTGCCCTTGCCGTGTCGATGATGTGGCGGCAATGCTCGGGGTTTTGAATGTCGCCTCGCAAGAGGATGGCTTTGCGACCGGCCTTTTCGACCCATTTTTTCGTTTCATTGGCGTCATCATCCTCGTCCAGATAGGCGATGAGAACATCGGCACCCTCTCGGGCGTAAGCGATGGCGACAGCGCGGCCGATGCCGCTGTCGCCGCCGGTGATGATCGCCTTCTTATCCATGAGGCGACCGGAGCCACGGTAAGTATGTTCGCCATGATCAGGCAACGGCGACATGGCGTTCGTCGAACCGGGCATTGGCTGCTTTGGGGTGTCGAAGGGCGGGGCTGGATAGTTTGGCATGGCAATCTCCCACAGGTTGCGTGTTAAGGTCTTGAGCCATGGAGATAATGGTCGAACCTGGACTGGCGTGCGGCCAGGCGCTCAGGTCGCGATTGCCCTGCCGTTTTGTACCGCCTAGGTGTTTGCCGTGGCGATGCGGGCGACAGGAATGCGTTTCATGTCTCCTTGGCTGTATCTCAACACAACTTCCAAAGACGCTCAGAGTTCCTATGATTGCTTCGTCGTAAGTTCGTCGCGAAGCAGTCTCGAGAGCTCCGCCTCATCCCTCACGCCAAATTCAAACCAGTCAATGAGGGCTTTCGCCTGCACCATGGCGGCGTCACTCGATGACTCGCAATCTTGCTCGGCGCACCATTCGCGAAGAATGCGATCGAGCATCTTCATGGTTTCGCTTGTCAGCGGCTCCTTCGGCCAGTCCGTTTTTGCCATGGTTACCCCCGTTTTTTGATGACGATAGCGGCCGCCGGGCAATGAGCAATCACCAGAAAGCCACACCCGCTCAAAATCTAGCGGCTTGGTTGTGAACCTGCCTTGAGCCAGTCCGTCAAGAGTGTCGAGGCGTATCGCCGTCAAAACGACAATCAGCTCAGGAACCATCCTTTCCGGCAGGAGTTGAGCGCACGAGCGATCACGGGACAATCCGGTCAAGAGGCACGTAAGGGGCGCCCGGCGTGTTCGCAGTGCAAGGCGCGCTGTGCGGTGACGCAAAATCGAATTGGAGAAGCAACATGCCTAAGCGCGACACAACCCCCTTAGAAGGCCTCGACACCGACGTCGAACTGCAGGCTCATCTCGCCGCGCTTGAGGCCGAAACCTATTCAGCGCCCGATAGCGGCCCGCCGGAAGCACGTCCTTTCCAGCGGGTTAGAGACGACCTTGATCAGGTACGGGACGAGATCGAAAACCTCCGCTCAAGGCTGTCGCTCGTCAAGCAGCGGGCGGTGATCGTCGCCAGATCCAACCTCGAATGGGCCGACGCCAGCGCTCATGACCAACTCGGAACATACCCATGGGCGAAGCTTGCAGGCGCCATGGCCGCGACCGCTATCGGAGCGCGGTTGCTGAGACGCCTTCCTGTGAGTGCAATTGCGACAGTCGCGATCCCCTTAATCGTCGCTCGCCTCGAGGCCAAATCGCGCCGATAGGAGAAATTAGATGCAATCTGAACAGCATCTCCAGCATGCCATTCAAGTCGCAACCGAAGCCCACGACGGCCAGCAGGACAAACTTGGAAATCCCTACTTTGATCATTGCCGAAGGGTCGCAGACGCAGTATCCGGCGACGAAGAGAAAGTAGTCGCCTACCTTCACGATGTGCCTGAAAAGGCCTGGGGATGGACGCTCGATCGACTGAAGGAAGAGGGCTTTTCCCAAGCCGTCCTCGCCGCGGTCGATGCGTTGACGAAAAGGCAAGGCGAGGAGGAGGAGGTCTTCGTGCGGCGGGCGATCGCCAACCGGCTGGCCCGGCCCGTGAAGCAGGCGGATCTCGAGGACAATCTTGACCAAGCGCGGCAAACCGGAAGCGAAACGTCAAAATACGAGCGCGGACTTGCGATAGTTGCGAACCTCTCTTCTGCAGATTGACCAAAGGTGGCGATAGTCTCGTTCGACGATCGCCGCAGATTGGAGCCTGCCGACGCGATGGCTTGGGCATGACCTGAAAACCTGGAGCGAATGAGGTATGGGAGGCTCGGCCTCTGGTTTTTCATCGTCCGCGGCAGCCGTACTGGCGGTCTTGAACACGTCAAAATCACCTCCTAAATTCTGCACGTCGACACGCCCAAGACAGGTAAAAATGGCAAGTTTTCAGTTTGACCTTCCTGTTTACGTTCAGCGCAAGCATTTCATTGAAGAGATTACGAACCTCTATGAAGTTTTTGATTTTTTTACGAATGGCCGGAATACAAGCGCGATATTTCCTATGAGACGTTACAGAGGGCGTGCCGGGAGGCCGCTTGCGGAAGATTTCCTTTGAGCGCAGCGCGTCAGAATTTCCAACGCTTCGTCAAGAGGGCAGGGATGCTGATTGAGAGTGATATGCCCAGTTTCGCCGGATCAAGCAACGACCGCAATATTGCGAACGCCTAGGCGGCTCAACCATCCGCCATGCTTTAACGCTCGCGGATCACTCTCGACGGCCGTTGCCGCCACTACCCTCGAAGGTTTATTCGCGGCTTGCTGCAACAGTCCATTCATGGCGCGCGAGCCTTCCTCGGCAAACCCATCCTGACCCTTCTAAAGCGGTCGTCTTGGAATGCCTGCTCGTCGCAAGTGATGGACGACAGTTCGCGCTCGGCCGGGAATGCGCTTGGAGCTTGGACGATTGCCGAAGAGTCTATTGATCGTGCCACGCGGCCAAGGAGCGTATATTCCTCTCTGCCGGATCGCCCTGGAGTAGGACTCTTGCTGCGGCCTGACGCAATGAAATCGAGCACGCTGGTGGGGATCCCAGTACCTGCGCGCGGTGGCGACCCTCATCCTTTGGAGATCAAGCTCTGATTTTCGCCTCCGATCTGAAGCGGTGCGGTATCTGTTCTGCCTCCAGCCTCGCCCGCGGACGCGATTCGCGGCGGCTTACTCCGGTCCCTTGGTGGTAATCTGTGTTCCCGAATCCAGCACGATATGCAGCGTCCGGATCATGTCGGCGGCCATAAGAAGTGCTTTCTTGATTTCACCGGGCTTGCGTCGCTCGACGGTCACTTCGATCGCTTGCAAGTCGAAAACAGCATCGTGGCTCGTATTGCTGCTCGGTATCCCGGTACGCTCGCGTAGGCTGCTGATCGTCGCAACCGCGCGCCGAAGCAGTCGGCGCTTTTCGGAATTGCCCAGCCTTTCGACCCTGTTGGCGGCGCGGATGATTTCGGCGATAAAGTCGTTGGTAGAGGTCATGCAGATCTGCCGGTGATGGAACGTGCGTCAATTTGGGTTGAAAGATCCCTGAGGGGCATGAATGGGCTAAACACGAGAGGCCTGTCGAGGTTGGCCATGACAAAGCCGACGTCATAAGAGGTAAATCAGCAATCGACTGTCGTCAAAAGGATCCGATATCTTAATTGGTTGCGAACGGCAGTTGATATTGTTCCTTAACACTTCCGACATCCGGACTGGGTTCGCTACCCGGCGGCTTTGACCATACGCTGCGCTCGCGGGTACTTCCCAGATAGGCGGAAATGCTCCCGATTCTTCGATTGCGGATGGTTACCATACTGCCATAGGACGTCTTTTCGAAAGCTGCGCAACGACGTTACATGAAGCCGCACAATGGCGATGGCTAAGAAAAGATGCGCACGGCTGCATCCATTTCGGTACCGCCGCGTTGATCTCCGAGATCCATGATCGATTGAAGGATGTATCAAATGACCTTCCCATCGCCGATGACCGAAGTCCCTTCTCAACGCTTCAAAGAAGCAAGTGATGCCGCGCGCCAGGCCCTAGAGCAGCTGATTGCAAGCGCCAATGAAGCCGGATGGGGCACTGAAGAAATCACCGTCGCATTTGCGGAGGCGGCAAATTTCCTCAAGGACGCCCATCGTAGGGACCCTGACCCGGCTGGCAATTCCTCGATAAGTGGCGCGGCAAAAGAGCAGATTGGCCATGGCGAGCTCTACGATTGATTGTCGTGACGGCCGACATTTCAATTACGTGCATCACGGGTGATGCAAATGTCACAAAACGGGCAGAACAACTGCTGGGAACACCCTGGCACCAAGTTGTTGGCAGCGCTCGCGCAACCTGTGCTCACGCAGCAGCTTCCAGCCGGACGAGATGGCCAGCGCCGATCTCGCGGTAACTGTGCATTGGTCCAACATAATCGAGCGGTCGGACCGGACTCTTCAGCTCCTCTGTCGATAGTCCGCGTCTCTCGCGCCGGCGATCGGGATCGGGCACGGGAACGGCGGCCATCAGCATCTTCGTATAAGGATGCTGCGGGTTGCCGAAGATAGCAGCGCGCGGGCCGATCTCGACGATCTCACCGAGATACATGACCGCAACACGATGGCTGACGCGTTCGACGACGGCCATGTCATGCGAGATGAACAGGAAGGCGAGGTTGAGGCTCTGCTGCAGGTCCAGCATCAGATTGATGACCTGCGCCTTGATCGAGACGTCGAGGGCCGAGACGCTTTCATCGGCGACGATCACCTTCGGATCGAGCGCCAGCGCCCGGGCAATGCAGATGCGCTGACGCTGGCCCCCGGAGAACTCGTGCGGAAAGCGCGCCATCATATCGGCTGAAAGGCCGACCTTTTCCAGAAGGTCGGCGACCTTCTCTTTGGCCTGCTTTGCCGTTCCCATCTTGTGTTCAAGAAAAGGCTCGGCGATCGCTGCACCGACGCGGATGCGCGGATTGAGGCTGGCGAACGGATCCTGAAAGATCATTTGTACGGTCTTGCGCATCTCGCGCATTCCGTTCTTGTCGAGTGCCAGCACGTCCCTGCCATCGGCCTTCACGGACCCGCTCTGCGGTTCGATCAGCCGCATTATGGCGCGGCCGGTCGTCGATTTTCCGCAGCCGGATTCGCCGACCAAAGACAGCGTCTCACCGGAAAAGAGATCGAAGGAAACGTTTTCAACGGCATGCACGCGTCCGGTCAAACGGCCGAAAAGACCAGAGTGGATATCAAAGCGCTTGGTGAGGTTCCGCACCTCCAAGACCGGCCCTGCAGAAGCAGCAACCGTGTCGCCGACTTCCGCCGGAATGTCGCATTCGCCTGTCGCTGCATTGACGACGGGGAAACGCAGCGGCCTTACGTGCCCCTGCATTGAGCCCAGCCCCGGCACGGCGGAAAGCAGCGCACGGGTGTAGGGGTGGCGGCCGCGATGGAAGATGTCGGCCGTTGCCCCCGTTTCAACCTGCTCGCCGCGATACATCACCACAGTTCTGTCGGCTATTTCGGCAACAACGCCCATGTCGTGGGTGATGAAGAGAACGGAGGTTCCTTCCTCCTCCTGCAGCATCTTGATGAGATCGAGGATTTGCCCTTGGATGGTGACGTCGAGCGCGGTCGTCGGTTCGTCGGCAATCAGCAGCTTCGGTTTCGAGGCAAGCGCCATGGCGATCATCACGCGCTGGCGCATGCCGCCGGACATCTGGTGCGGGAAGTTCGACAGGCGATCTTCCGGCGCCGGGATGCCGACAAGGTTCAGGAGCTCGATCGAGCGCTCGCGGCGCTCCTTGCGGTTCAGACCCATGTGCACCCGCAGGCTCTCACCAAGCTGGAAGCCGACCGTGAAGCACGGGTTCAGGCTCGACATCGGCTCCTGGAAGATCATCGCCATGTCCTTGCCGATGATCCTGCGGCGCTGTCGGCCGGAAATGCCGATGAGTTGCTTGCCGTCGAAAGTCATGCGGTCAGCGGTAATTTTCGCCGTCCAGGGCAGAAGCCCCATCATGGCGAGCATCGCAACGGACTTGCCGGAGCCGGATTCACCGACGATCGAGAGGATCTCGCCCTTGTCGCAGCTGAGCGATACGCCGTCGACGGCGCGGAAGAGACCGGAAGACGTCTGGAATTCGACGGTCAGATTCTGAATATCGAGAAGTGGCATCATGACCTCTTCAGCTTGGGATCGAGCGCATCGCGCAACCCGTCGCCCATCAGGTTGATGGCGAGAACGGTGACGAGGATGGCAAGACCCGGGAACGTTACGACCCACCAGGCGCGCTGGATGAATTCTCGCGCTTCGGCGAGCATCGTGCCCCATTCGGGTGTCGGAGGCTGGGCCCCCATGCCAAGAAAGCCGAGGGCGGCAGCATCGAGGATCGCCGCCGAGAAGGCGAGCGTCGCCTGGACGATCAGCGGCCCGAGACAGTTCGGCAGGATGGTCTTGAACATCAGTCGCAAGGTGCCGGCACCGGCGACGCGGGAGGCGATGACATACTCCTTCTCACGCTCTGCCATGACCGAGGCACGCGTCAGGCGCACGAAATGCGGCTGGTTGACGATGGAGATCGCAATCATCGCATTGATGAGGCCGGGGCCAAGGACCGCAACCAGCACGAGGGCCAAAAGCAGCGACGGAAAGGCGAGGATGATATCCATCAGGCGCATGATGGCGATATCGATGCGGCCGCGGAAATAGCCGGCCACGAGGCCGATCAGAACGCCAGCGATTACCGAGATCGTCACGACGACAACGCCGATGAAGAGCGAGAAGCGCGCGCCATAGATGAGGCGCGAGAGAATGTCGCGTCCGACAGCGTCCGTCCCGAGCGGGAAGGACGAGCTGCCGCCTTCCATCCAGAACGGAGCAAGAAGAAGCATCTGCCGATTCTGCTCGTTTGGCGTATGCGGCGCAACGAGCGGCGCAAATAGCGCCACGACGAGAATGAAGATGAAAACGGCGAGGCCGATGACGGCGCCCTTGTTCCGCGAGAAATAATACCAGAATTCCGCAAGAGCCGATGGGTGGGCGGTTTTTGCAGCGACCGTGCCGGTTTGCATGTTTGTCGTACTCACGGGGACCGCTCCTAGTGCCGAATACGTGGGTTGATGAAGCCGTAGGTGATGTCGACGATCAGATTGACCAGCATGATGATGCCGGCGATCAGCAGAAGACCACCCTGGACGACCGCATAGTCCCGCTTGAACACCGAATCGACCATCCACTTGCCGATGCCTGGCCAGGAAAAGATCGTCTCGGTCAGGATCGCGCCCGCGAGCAGGACGCCGATTTGCAGACCGATGGTCGTCACAACCGGTATCATGGCATTGCGCAGCGCATGCACGCCAACGACTCGAAGCGGCTTCAAACCCTTTGAGCGGGCAGTACGCACATAGTCTTCGCCAAGCACTTCGAGCATCGCCGAGCGCGTCTGGCGCGCGATGACGGCAAGCGGAATGGTGGCAAGCACGATCGTCGGCAGAATGAGATAGCTGACGGCCGAGCGGAAGGCGCCCGCCTGCCCCGACAGCAGGCTGTCGATCAGCATGAAGCCGGTGACCGGCTTGAAGAAATACATGAGCGAGATGCGGCCCGAAACGGGCGTCCAGCCGAGATAGCCGGAGAAAAAGATGATGAGCAGCAGGCCCCACCAGAAGATCGGCATCGAATAGCCGACAAGGGCGACCCCCATCACGCTTTGGTCGAACCACGTGCCTCGCTTGACGGCGGCAAAGACGCCGGCGGGCACGCCAAGACAGACCGCGAGAAGGATGGCACAAAGCGAGAGCTCGAGCGTTGCCGGGAAGAGCGCACCAAAATCACCGAGAACCGGGCGCTTCGTGACGATCGACGTTCCAAAGTCGCCCTGCAGCACCTTGCCGAGGTAATCGAAGTACTGGATGTACATGGGCCGGTCGAAACCGAGATCGTGCATGATCTGGGCGTGACGCTCAGGCGCCATCACACGTTCACCCGACAGGAGCATGACGGGATCGCCGGGAAGCATGCGGATGAACGAGAAGGCAATGAGCGTGACGCCGAGGAATGTTGGGATCAGGACCGCGAGGCGCCCGATGAGAAATCGCAACATGGCAGATGTTCCAATAGTTTCCGGCGGTCAGGAGAGCCTGACCGCCGGCCAGCCCGGCGTTAGCCGGGCATTCTTGCATAATTCTTGTTATTCGGAAATGTCGACGCCGTCGAAGCGGTGGTAGCCGAGCGGATCCTGGACGAAGCCGGAAACCTTCTTGCTGACCGGAATGAAGACGAGCGAATGGTCAAGCGTTGCCCAGGGAGCTTCCTTCTTGAAGATCAGCTGAGCCTGCTCGTAGGCCTTGGTGCGCTCGGCAACATCTGCCGTCGTCTTGGCCTTGGTCATCAGGTCGTCGAATTCCTTGTTGCACCATTGCGCGCGGTTGTTGCCGCCGACGGCGTCGCAGCCGAGGAGCGTATCCATGAAGTTGTCCGGATCGCCATTGTCGCCGGTCCAGCCGAGGATGACGGCACCGTCACGGTCCTTGGCGGAGGAGAGCTTCAGGTACTCGGCCCATTCATGGGTCACGATCTCGACTTCGACGCCGATCTTTGCGAGGTCGGCCTGCATCAGTTCAGCTGCGCGGCGAGCGTTGAGCATGTACGGACGCGAGACGGGCATCGCCCAAAGCTTCATCTTGAGATCCTTGACGCCGGCATCGGCAAGCATCTTCTTTGCCGCATCCGGATCATACTTGTCGTCTTCGACGGCATCGTTATACGACCACATCGTCGGCGGGATCGGGTTCTTGGCAACCGCTGCAGCGCCCTGGAAGACGGCATCGATAATCGCCTGCTTGTTGATCGCCATGTTGAGAGCCTTGCGGACTTCAACCTTGTCGAACGGCGGGATCAGCGTGTTGTAGGCAACGTAGGAAACGTTGAGGCCGGCCTGTTCCATGACGGTCAGGTTCTCGTCCTTCTTCAATTCGGCTACGTCGGCAGCATTCGGGTACGGCATGATGTGGCATTCGCCGGCCTTCAGCTTCTGCGCGCGCACGGCAGCGTCGGAGGTGATCGCGAAAACGAGATCGTCAATCTTTTCCTTGCCCTTGAAGTAGCTCTCGTTGGCCTTATAGCGGATGACGGCATCCGGCTGGTAGGCGACGAATGTGAACGGACCGGTGCCGAGCGGCATCTGGTTCATCTGGTTCATCTTGCCGTCGGCCGCGAGCTTGTCGGCATATTCCTTCGACAGGATAGAAGCAAAGTCCATGGCGAGGTCGGCCATGAAGGGCGCTTCAGGATGCGCCAGGGTGAACTTGACCGTCAGGTCGTCGACCTTCTCGATCGACTTGATGAGCTCCGGGAAACCCATGCCGGCGGCGTATTCGTAAGAACCGCCTTCGACATACTTGTTCCACGGATTGTCGGCCTTCAGCTGGCGCTCGAAGGAGAAGATGACATCGTCGGCGTTGAGATCGCGCGTCGGCGTGAAGAACTCGGTCGTCTGGAACTTGACGCCCGACCGCAGCTTGAAGGTATAGACCGTGCCGTCGTCGGAAACGGTCCAGCTTTCAGCGAGACCCGGCTCGATCTCGGTGCTGCCGTGCTTGAATTCGACGAGGCGGTTGTAGACCGTGCGCGAGGTCGCGTCGAAGGTCGTGCCTGCGGTGTAGAGGCCCGGATCGAAGCCTTCCGGCGAACCTTCAGAGCAATAGACAAGGGTTTTTGACCAGGCCGACGTCGCCATGACCGAAGCCAGGGCCGTCGCTGCCAGCAGGACGGAGAGCTTTTTCATAATTTTGTTTCCCAGGTTTGTTCTTTTTTGATCTTTGGAGATCGAGCACAAATATTCCCGATCAGCGGGCCGCTGGAACGATATTTATTTGCTGAAAGCAACGGTATCCGCAGAAAATTTTTCCAGTTGGACAACTTTAGAAATTTTCCGTCAAAAATCGGCCTCATTTGGAAATATTCGGACGTAAGAAGCTGAGTTTTTGTCGCTTTTGGTATAATTTCGCGCTTTTTGGATACGCGAAATTGCCTCTCTGCATTCAATCCCGGGGCGCTAAACGCAAAAACCGCAGATGCATGCTGCAGCTGCGGTCAATGAGCATATTCGACTATTACGTGTCAGGCGTCAGGCAGCCGGAGCGCTGATGACGGGTTTGCGGAAATCTTCGCCAGTCAGGCCGAGAAGGAAGTTGATCTGCGGGCGCGCCCTCACGAGATCGTCGATCGAATATTCGGCCAGCACGTCGAAGAAAGCGTTGAGCGCCTTGCGCAGCGCCGAGTTCAGACCGCAGCTGTCGACCAGCGGGCAGTCGACGGCGCCGTCTTCGAAGCACTCGGCCATCGCAAAGCTGTCTTCGGTCACTTTGACGACGTCGAAGAGGCTGATCTCCTTCGCCGGTTTGCCGAGCCGGACGCCACCGTTGCGGCCCCGGACCGTTTCGACCAGGCCCGCCTTATTCAGCGGCTGCAGAATCTTGAATAGAAAGAGTTCAGAAACCCCGTATGCCTTGGCAATTTCGGGAATCCGGCTCAGATGTCCTTCATTGGCAGCGCAATACATCAACATGCGAACCGCATAGTTGGTCTGCTTCGTCAATCGCATGCCGTTCTCCTGAATCGCGTGGGCTGGATACCCCTATGGATGCTATATAGTGGCTTTCGTAGTTTTGAACAATTCCAAAATATGAAATTCACATTCACGTTTGCACCGTCATCACGGCCGCGCCATTTCAGTCGGCGTTTCCGGCATATTTCAAGATGGCCCCTTTCCTCTCTGGCGTACCGGGATGGGTGGAGAACATGCTGGTTTCGGAGTGCTCGCCGAGCTTCGTTTCGATCATACCGAAAAATCGCACGATCGCGGCCGGGTCCATACCGGACCTTCTCAGGAGGTCGACGGACCTGAGATCGGCTCCGCTTTCGGCGGATCGCGAGTAGGAAATTGCCAGCCATCCAACCGCCTTGATGCCGGCGGCGCGATAGATTTGACGCAGGCTCTACTTTTGCTCGACATGCCGATCTCGTGGGCGAACGGAGGCAATCACTTCGGTGTCGCCGCCTGCCAATTCCACGCGTTCGTCAGGACGATATTGCCCCGGAGCACAAAGGCATTCGAGCCGATCAGGCCCCCCGAGCGGACGTTGAGCGTGCAACCCTGACGCCACCCTGCGCATTAACGCCCACGCGCGCCAAGCGCTCGAGGATGAGTTGCGGGCGATCCGCAGACAAGGCTTATTGTCCAGCACCGGTTAATCTTCCCCCGCTCGAAAGCGGGGGATTTCGGAAGGGGCGGGAAGCTCCGCCGATAGTTATCGCTTCAACGGAAAGCCGCTGCCCTTCCTCCGCGATCATAGACGCCGTGTTCCGACCAGGATGTCGATTGCAGCATCGTGGTCGGCATGGGCGGGGAAGCCGCATTGGCACCAG
>NZ_JABEPH010000143.1:0-13653 GCF_013004495.1 Rhizobium sp. SEMIA 4085 | reverse complement strand
TCCTCGTTATGAGGTAACCTCTCTGTGTCGCCTTCTATCACTCCCTCGGGTTTAAGTTAAATAAACCATGAATTTGTGGGGGTAATAAAGCAATTTGTGGCAAACCCGAAGCTGAAACTGCCCGCCATGAAGAGCGCGCTGTGTCTTCGCCGATGATCGGCCCGATCCTGGGGAATGATATGAAGAAGCTGGCGCGCCGCCTTGTGGGCGATCGTTCGGGAAACTTTGGAATAATGACAGCATTGCTTGCCGTGCCAGTCCTCGGCGCGGCGGGTATGGCAGTCGATTTTGCCCATGCGCTCAGCCTCAGGACCCAGCTCTATGCGGCGGCGGACGCAGCGGCTGTGGGTGCCATTTCCGAGAAATCGCCGGCGGTGGCCAAAGCCATGACCATGCAGGGTGATGGGACCATCACCGTAGGCTCTGAAGACGCACAAAAGATGTTCGTGGGTCAGATGGCCGGCGAAACGAGCGAGTTGCCGATAGATCTTGAAATCAACGTTACGAAGACCGGCAGCGTCATCGAATCACGCGTGGCCTTCAGTGCTGTTATGCCGACCACCTTCATGCAGCTTCTGGGCCGCCAAAACGTCACCATCGGCGGCACCGCGACAGCGCAATACCAGACACCGTCTTACATGGACTTCTACATGCTTCTGGATAACACTCCTTCGATGGGAGTCGCCGCGACGCCGGATGATATCGAGCGAATGAAACATGCCACCAGATTTGGCAACGCTAAGGGCAAGGACGCTAAGTGCGCTTTTGCCTGCCATATCGTCTCCGAGAACGGTGTCGAAGACAAAACCAGCTACTATAACGTCGCACTAAACAACAACATTCCGATACGGATCGATGTGGTTGCGCAGGCGACAAAGGCACTGATGCAGACGGCCGAGCAAACCCAGACGGTTAAGGGGCAGTTCCGCATGGCCGCTTACACCTTCGGCAAGACAGCCCAGGATGCGCAGCTTTTCAAAGTCGCGGAACTGGACGAGAACCTGTCGACAGTCGGCGACGCGACTAAGAATATTAAGCTTATGAGCATCCCCTTTCAGAACTACAACCAAGATCAGCAGACCAGCTTCGACGATGCGCTCACCAAAATCGAAAAAGAGATCAAAGAAATTCCCGGCCAGGGCACGAGTAGCGCGGACCGCCAGAAGATCGTCTTCTTCGTCTCAGATGGTGTGGGTGACCACGCCAAGCCCACAGGTTGCACCAGCCCGAAAGGCAGGGTCAACAGCACTCGCTGCATCGAACCTATCGATACGAAGTTCTGCGAATATCTGAAAAAAAAGAATATCAAGATAGCCGTTCTTTATACGACCTATCTGCCCCTAGAGGACAACGGCTTCTGGAAGGACTGGGTTAAACCGTTCGACGGCAGCATCGCCACCCGAATGCAAGAATGTGCGAGCCCCGGCTACTTTTTCCAGGTGTCCCTGACGCAAGGCATTTCCGAGGCTATGGACACCCTCTTCCACAAGATCGTCAGCACGCCGCGCCTCACCAGGTGATCGAGGCGCCACCCAACGCGAACCTCAAACACGCTCGCCATTCCGGATTCGATAGCTCGGCACATACATCGTCACCAGCTCTTCCGCCGCCGTGGGGTGCACCGCCATGGTGCGGTCGAAATCCTCCTTGGTGCATCCGGCCTTCAGCGTGATCCCGAGGATCTGCGCCATCTCGCCGGCGTCATGCCCGAGGATATGGGCGCCGACGACCTTGCGGCTTTCTGCATCGACGATCAGCTTCATCAGCATCTTTTCGGACCGGCCGGACAGCGTCGCCTTCAGCGGCCGGAACTGCGCCCGGTAGATCTCGAGCTCCCTGTAGCGTTTCGCCGCCTCCTCTTCCGAAAGGCCGACCGTGCCGATCTCGGGCTGGGAGAAGACAGCCGTTGCGATTAGCTCGTGATCCGGCTTCGTCGGATTGTTCTTGTATTCCGTCTCGATGAAGCACATCGCCTCGTGGATCGCGACCGGCGTGAGCTGTACCCTGTCGGTGACATCGCCGAGTGCGTAGATGTTGTCGGCGCTCGTCCGCGAATATTCGTCGACGACGATCGCGCCGCGCTCGTTCGTTTTCACACCTGCCACCTCAAGCCCAAGCCCGTCGGTATTCGGATCACGTCCGAGCGCGAGCAACACGGCGCCGGCATTCAGTGTGCCATTATTCAGGGTCTCGACGGCAAGCCCTTGCTCGCCCTTCGACACCATTTCCAGGGTGTCGCGGCACAGGATGCGAATACCCTTGGCAACCATTGCCTCGTGCAGGCCGCGGCGCAGATCCTGGTCGAAGCGAGAGAGGATTTCCGCCCCGCGGTAGACCAGCGTCGTCTCGACACCCAGTCCATGGAAGATATTGGCAAATTCCACGGCAATATAGCCGCCGCCCGCAATCACGATCGCCTTCGGCAGGTCTTCGAGATGGAACGCCTCGTTGGAGGAAATGCAAAGCTCGTGTCCCGGAAGCGCCGCATGCGGGTTCGGCCGGCCGCCGGTCGCAATGACGATGGTCTTAGCCGTCACCGTCTCACCGGTCTTCACTAGCCGGATCGTATGCGCATCGACGAGCTCGGCGCGCGTCTCGAGGATTTCCGCATCCGCGCCGGAAAGTCCCTTCTTATAGAGCCCCTCCAGCCGCGCGATTTCGGCGTCCTTGGCAGCGATCAGCTTCTTCCAGTCGAAAGAGCTTTCCCCGACCGTCCAGCCGAAGCCGGCGGCATCCTCGAAATGCTCCTGATATTGCGACGCATAGACGAACAACTTCTTGGGCACGCACCCGCGGATGACGCAGGTGCCGCCGTAGCGGTATTCCTCTGCGATCGCGACCTTCTTGCCGAGCGACGCGGCAATGCGCGCGCTTCGCACGCCCCCCGAACCGCCGCCGATGACGAAGAGGTCGTAATCATAGGAAGACATGGACGGGTGCTCCGTTAGGAATCGGCAGGAATGGCTCGATGGATATAGTATCTGCGCCTGCAAAAACAAAAGCCCGGACGATGCCGGGCTCTTGCGATAACATCAGCCGTGTCAGGGCTTTGCAGCAGGAGCAGGCGCACCTGCCGGCTTGTCGCCGGCCGGGGGAGTTTCCGGCACAGGCTCTACCTTGATGACCTTGCTGAGTTCCGTATTGGCATTCTTCTGGAGATCGCGGGCAATGCCCTGCGCCCAGATATCGGCTGCCCTGTTCGTTTCCCGCGAAGCGACGGGGCCGTCCTTCAGAAGCTTCTTGCCGACCGGCGAGTTGTAGAAGTCGGCGATGGCCTTCAGCTCTTCAACCGTGAATGCCTTTGCATAGTTCGTTGCGGCTTCCTTCTCGAGATCGGAGCGGCGCGGTGCGAGCGCCAGAGCCTGTGCGTCGACCGTTGCGCTGATCACGTCTTCGTAGTTCGGCGAATCCTGAATGAGGCCGGCCTTCAGGCGTTCGGCGAGGCCGGGCAGGATATTGTCGAACTGCGCCGTTGCGCCAATGGCGGCAACGGCTGCACGCGCGGCCTTCAACTGCTCGTCGGAAATTTCCTGCGCCTGCGCAGCTGAGCCGAAAGCGATGCCGGAGAGAATAACCGTCGCGGCGGCAAAACGGCCAAGACCTGCAAATTTCTTCATGAGTTTCTGTGCTCCTGTTATCTGTTCGCCTGCAGCGTGCGCGCACCCGCTGGACCCGCGATGATCGCAAGTGACGCCATATTGAGAAAAAGCCCGTGCTCGACGACGCCGGGTATCGAATTCAGCTCGCTCGAAAGCGCGTCTGCATCAGGAATGCGGCCAAAAGATGCGTCGATGATGTAGTGGCCGCCGTCCGTGGTAAATTCTCCGTCACCGGATTGGCGAAGTGTCAGGCTGCCGGTCAGACCGAGCCTGGCAGCCTTCCTTTCGATCGCGATCCGTGTGGAAACGAGACCGAATGGATTGACTTCGATCGGCAGCGGAAACTGGCCGAGCGTCTCGACCAGCTTGCTCTCGTCGGCAATCACGATCACGCGGTCTGAAGCCGCCGCTACGATCTTTTCGCGCAGCAACGCCCCGCCACCGCCCTTGACCAGGCGCAGGCTCGCATCGATTTCGTCGGCGCCGTCGACCGTCAAGTCGAGTTCCGGGAGTTCGTCGAGAGATTTCAGCGGTACGCCGAGTTCGACGCAAAGCCGCGCCGTGCGCTCCGACGTCGGGACACCCTCGACCCTGAAACCACCGGCAACCTTCTCCGCGAGCAGGCGAACGAACTCCTCTGCCGTACTTCCCGTCCCGATCCCGAGGCGCATTCCACTCTCGACGTGGGTAAGAGCCGCCTCGGCGGCCTTGATCTTCATTTCGCGGGCGTCCATGCGCCGCCTACTCCGGTTGTTTCGTTGGATGTGCTGTTTACACGGCTCGTATGGCAAACGAAAGCCAAAATAATAGCAGGAAACCGAAATGCGAAAGCATCGCGCTGCGGCGTTAAGGCCATAGTCTTGGCGTTGCTTTTTCAATGCCCATCACCTACTCCGGGAAGACCGGATTTCATGAAGAGGCAATTTCCTTGACCCCTGCCCTTGTCGTATTCGATCTCGACGGCACGCTGCTCGATACCCATGCCGATCTCGTCGAGAGCCTGAATCTCACGATCGCCGCGCTCGATCTCGCGCCCGTGACTTATGCCGATCTAACCCATCTCGTGGGCCACGGCGCAAAGGTGATGATCGAGCGCGCCTGCAGGCTGCGCGGCCACCCGCTTTCGGAGAGCGAGCTGCCGCCGCTGCTGGAACGCTTCATCGCCCATTACACCGATACGATGCCCGGTCATACACAGCCATATCCCGGCCTGATCGCCGCCATGGATACTTTAAAAATCGAGGGATACAAACTCGCCGTCTGCACCAACAAGCTGGAATCGCTGGCGCTGACGCTTCTGCGGAAACTCCACCTCACCGGTTATTTCGACGCTATCACCGGCGGCGACACCTTTCCGGTCCGCAAACCCGATGCGCAGCACCTGACCGGCACGATCGAACGCGCCGGCGGCATACTGGCACGCAGCATCATGATCGGCGACAGCCTCAACGACATCGCCGTCGCTAGAAACGCCAACGTCCCATCGATCGCCGTCCCCTTCGGCTATTCCGACGTGCCGGTCGAAACGCTGCGCCCCGACCGGATCATCCTGCACTATGACGAACTGACGCCCGAACTCGTCGAAACCGTCATTTGCGATTTTGCGCGGTCGAACGCGGTGGCTGCTTCTCGCTGAAATTCCCGATCAAGCGCGCGGCAAACTCATTTGGACCGCAGCTCCACTATATGTCGATTTATTCGAACTTCCTCGCGCGTGCTCTCAAATATGAATGCCTTTGAACAGAGTGCTTGCAAGACGGTCAGCGACCCGGAGCCGGGTCAGCCGATTTAGGGGAGCTTGGACCGCGATGTCGGTGGCAATGGCGATCCACAACGCAATGAAGAATGGGCCAGGTGCAGATCCTTGGGTTCGGAAAAGTGGAACTATCCCCAAGTCACGGTTAGGTTTCCGCCGCTGCGCCACGCAATACTTCGTCGACCGAAACGTTGAAACGCGCATAGTCAGTCAAGAAACCAGAGATATCCCCGAGGACCTTCCGCATATCGAAAGTACGGGAAAGCGTTCTCGCACGACTGGATCAAGAACGATCTCGTAGCCTGGAAAATTCTGCCGATAACCGCCACGTCGGCGAATACAACATCGTGAAGGTCGATGGCGGCTTGCATCACTACATGGCTGGCTGATCCGCCCGTAAGTATTGCGCCAAGATTCAAGAATGCAGCAGGCCAAAAGCCCCGCGTCCTCATCCCCGCTTCGGACTCGTCGCACTCCTGCTCTCGGGTGCGGCACGGAGCACTTCGCGCCGGCGGCGATCCCGAAGACCGCCGCCCCATTCCCGATCGAAAACAATCAGATCTGAGCGTCCCGCGCCTTCGTCGTCGTCTCGAATGCCTTCTCGACATAAGCATCGCGGCCATAGACATCGTCGAAATATTCCACGACCCCGTCCTTGTTTGGCCATGCCGTGAAGTAGGACACGTAGACCGGAATTTTCTGCGGAACCGAGACCGCCTTGTTCTGGCCAGCGGCGATCTGCCTTGCCACATCGGCGACGCTCGTGTTGAGCACGGCCGCCGCCATCGCGCGCGGATCGGCAAGACGCACGCAGCCATGGCTCAGCGCCCGCATGTCGCGCTTGAAGAAGCTCTTCGAGGGCGTGTCGTGCATGTAGATCGCATGGCTGTTCGGGAACAGTATCTTCAATTCGCCCAAGGCATTGTCGCCGCTCGGCGGTTGGCGCACGGAGACATTGGAGGTCGAGCCGTACCAATCGACGCTGGACGACGGAACCGCATGGCCGTTGATCGCTACTTCATAGCCGAGACGGTCGAGATAATTCGGGTCGGCGCGCAGCTTCGGCAGCATTTCGTTGATAATGATCGACTGCGGAACGCCCCAGAACGGATTGAACTCGACGGTCTCGATCTCATCCTGGAAGAAATAGGTCTGGTTGGATTTCTGACCGACCACGACGCGCATCGACAACTGTTCCTTGTTGTCGTTGTGGTAGTAGACCATAAAGGCCGGCTGGTTGATGAAGACGTAGCGCGAGCCGAGATCTTCCGGCAGCCAGCGCGCCTGCTCCATCGCGACGGTGAGCTTGTCGATCTTCGAAGCGTTGCTGTCGCCGCCAGTCATGATGCGGACGGTCGCCTGGCCGATTACGCCGTCCGGCTTCAGATTATGTTCCTTCTGGAAACTCTCGACCAGCGAAACGAGCTCGGGCGAGTAGACGAAGCCGCCGCTATAGGCGGCAAGCGTTGCCGCATGCTGCGCCTTCAGCGCTTCTGAGGCGTGCTTGCCGATGGCCTTGACGATATTGGCGACTTCCGGCGAGCTGTCGCCCGGGCGCAGCAGCCGATCGAGCGAGATCGTGATCGGCTCGTCGCCAGCCGTCTCGGCCTTGAGCTTGTCGAGTTCCTCCTTGAGTGCCGCGAATTGCGGGCCATCCGGCGTGCGGCTGGTCAGATAGGCGCCGATATCCGGGCTCATGCGTGCAAGCTTCAGAACCGGACCGAGGTTGACCTGCTTGCGCCTGAAATCGTGGTAGCCCGAAATCTTGTTCGGATCGATGCGTCCGCGCACCGTATCCTGGACATAGGCGAGCACCTTCGAGGAAAGCTGCAGCTCGAACTGCGTAAGAGCGCGGTCGCGGGCGGCCGGATCCGGATTGGACGGGTCGACGGCCGGCAGGTCGACGGTGTAGTCGGCCGGGTCGAGGCCGACGGAACCGACACCGGAAAGGAAACTCATCGCCGCCTTGGCACGATCGTTGATCTCTGCGCCGGTCAGCCAGACAAAGGGGTTCTTGGAGCTGCCGTAATAGGCTTCGAGAGCCTTTGCGACGTTTACGTCGGCGCGAACCTTCGCTTCGGCGAGGAACTGGCGTTCGACGACGACCGGCCCCATGGCCGCTTCACCGGACGCAGACGCGATCGCACCCGTCACCGTCGGCTCGGCAAACTTGGCGATATTGACGAAGCGCATCGCGTCCGGCTTGTAGGTATAGTAGCGCGGACCGCTGACCTTCGGTAGCGGCATGGCCGGCATTTCGCCGAACTCGCCTGGATTGGCGGGATTGATGATCGGGGTCCGCTCGCGGTGGCCGCGGATCATGTCCATCAGCGTATAAGCATGCGCCGGCGCGGCCATCGCCGCAAATCCGCAGGAAAGTGCCAGTGCGGAGACCGCACCCTTGAAAAACGATGTCATGCTTTTTTCCAGTCCCAGTATCACGCTGTCCTTGGCATAGGCGAAGCCCATATCAAAATTCATATAGTCTGGCTTTCCCGGTCCATTGGCAGAAACCGGCTCCGAGCGCCAGAAGCACCGGCACAACTTGTGTGACGCCGTCAAAGCGTGCCGCCGGCAAGCAGTTCACACAAAATTATGAAATTATTAGTTAATTTTTTACCGAATTTCGCGCGATTGCCACAGTGGTCAAACGCGCCCTCCAGGCATAAAGTTTCAAGCGTGTCCTAAAAACCACGAAGAACGCCTAAAACATGAATAATGCTGTCATATTTCGTCTCCGGCCCGGTTTTCTTGAGGTCCGTTCGGACCTATAAGACCGACCTGAAACGAACGCGCTCCGGCGAATGCGACAGGAAGGCATGGCTATGACCTCGACCCGTACCGAAACAGATACCTTTGGCCCGATCGACGTGGCGGGCGACCGATATTGGGGCGCCCAGGCGCAGCGCTCGCTCGGCAATTTCAAGATCGGTTGGGAAAAGCAGCCGCTATCGATCGTGCGCGCCCTCGGCATCGTCAAGCAGGCAGCCGCCAGGGTGAACATGGAACTCGGCCAGCTCGATCCGGCAATCGGCAAGGCGATCGTCGACGCCGCTCAAGAAGTCATCGACGGCAAGCTCAACGAGCATTTCCCGCTCGTCGTCTGGCAGACAGGTTCGGGCACGCAGTCGAACATGAACGCCAACGAGGTGATCTCCAATCGGGCGATCGAAATGCTTGGCGGCGTCATGGGGTCCAAGAAGCCGGTGCATCCGAACGACCACGTCAACATGAGCCAGTCTTCGAACGATACATACCCGACAGCCATGCACGTCGCCTGCGCCGAGCAGATCGCCCACCACCTGCTGCCGGCCTTGAAGCACCTGCATGCGGCCCTCGACATGAAGGTCGTCGAGTTCAACCACATCATCAAAATCGGCCGCACGCATACCCAGGACGCGACGCCGCTGACGCTCGGGCAGGAGTTCTCCGGCTATGCGGCCCAGGTCGGCTCCGCCATCAAGCGCATCGAGCTGACGCTTCCCGGCCTTTGCGAACTGGCGCAGGGCGGCACCGCCGTCGGCACCGGGCTCAACGCGCCAGTCGGCTTTGCGGAAAAGGTGGCGGAGGAGATCGCGAAGATTTCCGATATGCCGTTTGTCACGGCGCCCAACAAGTTCGAGGCGCTTGCCTCCCATGACAGCATGGTTTTCAGCCACGGCGCCATCAATGCCGCAGCAGCCGCCCTCTTCAAGATCGCCAACGACATCCGCCTGCTCGGCTCCGGCCCACGTGCCGGCCTCGGCGAGCTGTCGCTGCCGGAAAACGAACCGGGCTCGTCGATCATGCCGGGCAAGGTCAACCCGACGCAGTGCGAGGCGCTGACGCAGGTCTGCGCCCACGTCTTCGGCAATCACGCCGCCCTCACCTTCGCAGGCAGCCAGGGTCATTTCGAGCTCAACGTCTATAACCCGATGATGGCCTATAATTTCCTGCAGTCCGTCCAGCTTCTCGGCGATGCGGCTATTTCCTTCACCGACAACTGCGTCGTCGGGATCGAGGCCCGCGAAGACAATATCAAGGCCGGCCTGGAGCGTTCGCTGATGCTCGTCACCGCGCTTGCCCCGACGATCGGCTACGACAACGCCGCCAAGATCGCCAAGACGGCGCACAAGAACGGCACGACGTTGAAGGAAGAAGCACTCGCAAGCGGGCTCGTCACCTCCGAACAGTACGACGAGATCGTCCGCCCCGAGCAGATGATCGGCCCGAAATAAGCCGGCGCGATCTCGTCCGCCAGACCTGTCCGGCAGTCGAAAGCTGATGGGCGATCGCCCTGAAACCAGCTGGCCGAAAAAAGGCTCGCAGAGAACTGTCACGATTGGCCCGTTTGCGGGCCGGGCGGGTTTCTACTGGCTGCCGGAAGCTCCGGCCCCTTCAAGGACCGGCATAGAAAACCTCGGCAGGATTAAGCCTTGCAAGGATTTCCGTGTAGAAGGGGCCGGTCGGATAACCGCTCCCTTTGCCGAAGACGATTGCAGCGCTGCTGACGATGACGAGAACCATCGCTGACGACAAAAAGTGATGATGCTGAGACCTTTGTATCGTTGTATCTCTTTGCTCAACCTGTTCGGCGTTCTGCCCGGCCCTGATATCTGTGCTCGCTGAAATCCGGTTTAAAGCCCGTATAATCGCAACTGATCATGCATGAACGCCGAATAATCACGCCGCTGTGGTCGTCATACTGACGGGGAGCAACTATGCCTGCTTGACGATTGCATTTGCGGTTCGCCCGATTTAGATCGGTTCCAAACTGTGCGATGCCAATCTCAAGAAAGGTCACTTCGATGGCTGACGATCTCTTCCCGCTCGGCAAGGACACCACCCCTTACCGCAAGATCAGCAGCGACCACGTCTCTGTTGACAGCTTCAGGGGACAAGAGATCCTGACGGTAGAACCAGAGGGCATGCGGCTGCTTGCCGAAACTGCCTTTGCCGACATCAACCATTTGCTGCGGCCCGGCCACCTGAAGCAGCTTGCCGCCATCCTCGACGATCCGGAAGCAACCGAAAACGATCGTTTCGTCGCCTACGACCTTTTGAAAAACGCCAATATCGCCGCAAGCGGCATCCTCCCAATGTGCCAGGACACGGGTACTGCGATCATCATGGGCAAGAAGGGCCGCCGGGTGTGGACCGAAGGCGGCGATTACACAGCGCTCGCACAGGGCGTGATGGATGCCTATGAGAAGAAGAACCTGCGCTATTCGCAACTCGCGCCTCTCAAGATGTTTGAGGAGAAAAACACCAAGAACAACCTGCCCGCCCAGATCGACATTTATGAGGAAGGCACAGATTCCTACGATTTCCTCTTCGTCGCCAAGGGCGGCGGTTCGGCCAACAAGACCTTCCTCTATCAGGGCACGCCGTCGCTTCTGACGCATGACCGCATGATCGACTTCCTCAAGGAAAAGATCCTGACGCTGGGGACGGCAGCCTGCCCCCCCTACCATCTGGCGATCGTCATCGGCGGCACCTCGGCCGAAATGAACCTCAAGACCGTCAAGCTCGCTTCGACACGTTACCTCGACGCCCTGCCGACGGAAGGCTCCGAGAGTGGCCACGCCTTCCGCGATGTCGAGATGGAAAGGGAAGTCCACAAGCTGACGCAGCAAATGGGCGTCGGCGCCCAGTTCGGCGGCAAATATTTCTGTCACGACGTGCGCGTCATCCGCCTGCCCCGCCACGGTGCATCGCTGCCGATCGGCCTCGGCGTTTCGTGTTCGGCCGATCGTCAAGCCAAGGGCAAGATCAGCCGCGAGGGCATTTTTGTCGAACAGCTGGAAACCGATCCGTCCAAATATATGCCGGCGATCGACGAGACGAAGCTGTCGGATTCGGTGGTCCGCATCGACCTCAACCGGTCGATGGCCGCCCTCCTTGCGGATTTGACGAGCCATCCGGTCAAGACCCGCCTGTCGCTGACGGGAACGATCATCGTCGCGCGCGACCTTGCCCATGCGAAAATCCGCGAACGCCTAGACAAGGGTGAAGGCATGCCGGACTACATGAAGAACCACCCGGTTTATTATGCCGGTCCGGCAAAGACGCCAGTCGGCTACGCCTCGGGCTCCTTCGGCCCGACCACCGCCGGCCGCATGGACAGCTATGTCGACCAGTTCCAGGCCTTCGGCGGCGCGATGGTGATGCTTGCCAAGGGCAACCGTTCCCGCGCCGTGCGCGAGGCCTGCAAGGCGCATGGCGGCTTCTATCTCGGCTCGATCGGCGGCCCGGCCGCCCGCTTGGCGCAGGATTGCATCAAGAAGGTCGACGTCCTGGAATATCCCGAACTCGGCATGGAGGCCGTCTGGAGGATCGAGGTCGTGGATTTCCCGGCCTTCATCGTCATCGACGACAAAGGCAACGACTTCTTCCAGGAACTCAATCTGGGCTGAGTGCCGTCAATGAACCACGGCGGTCTTGCGCGGATCGACCTCCTGGGTGCTGGCCAGGCTATTCAAAGCCTGAAAATCGGCAGCGCCCAGCGATTCTTCGGCGCTTACGCTGGCGAGGATATCGGTGCGGAACGCGCCCTCGTGCACCTCGCCCACCGTTTACAAAAGAGTACATTTTCGACACCAACTGTCAACAAATTGGAGACGATCAAAAACAATCGTCGGAAATGCTGCATAGTTTGGAGTTTTTGCGGAAAATGCGCAAAAATTTGAGGAGTACTCGGGTTTTCGCCCTAGATTTCCGTCGCCTAGTATTTCATCGCCGGCAGACTAGAATACTCGCATCTAATCTTTAGTATATATGCCTTTAATCCTTTCCCAACGAATTTAAGCTACTGAATAGAAGATTGCCTTCGAAATCTCATTGAGGAGTATGCCGAATGACTGCGGCTGCAGCGCCAAAGGCGCAGGTTCCCGACGTGGCAGGTCAGATCACCTATGCCATGCGCTCGATGGGGGTCGCGCCAATCCCGCGCAATTACGAGCTCTTCTATGAGGCCTATATCGGCTCCAACCCCGCCTTGACGCGCGACCTTGCCGCCCTTGGCAGCCAGGCCAGCCAGGAAGAACTCGACGCGCTCGGCGCGCAGCATTTCACCCATTCGCCCGCCCGTGTCTTGGACGACGCCCACACGCGCATCGCCGCGGAGCTCGAAGGGCTACTGCGCGTCCTGCGCCAGGAGCAGACCTCGCTCGAAAGTTACAACAAGCTGCTCGGCGAAACCTGCAAGCGCATCAATTCCAAGAGTGCCGCCAGCCTCGAACTCATAGAAAACGCCATCACTATTCTCACCGAGGCGACCGGCGATACGATGGCGCATGGCGAAAGGACTGTGGAGAACGTCGCCCAGCGCTCGCAGGAGATGGACCGGGTCCGCAAGGAACTCGATGAATACAAGCGCATAGCCAATACCGACTCGCTGACGCGCCTTTCCAACCGCCGGGCCTTCGACGATCGCCTCGCCGCCGTCTTCGACAATCCGGCACTGAAGCCCATCACCGCGCTGGTACTTGCCGATATCGACAATTTCAAGAAGATCAACGACACCTACGGCCATCCGGTCGGCGACAAGATCCTCGCGACCGTCGCCTCCGTCATCCGCGCCAATGTCCGCCGCGATATCTTCGTCGCTCGCACCGGTGGTGAAGAGTTCGCGCTGATCGTCGACGGCAATACGCCGGAGGAAGTGATGAGCATGGCGGAGCGCATCCGCCGCACGCTCGAGGCGACTCCCTTCAAGAATTCCCGCACTCGCGTGAATTATGGCCCCGTGACCGTCTCCATGGGTGTGTGCATGGCATCGAACGCCGACGATCCGGGCGAGCTTTACTACAAGACCGACATCGCTCTCTACGGCGCAAAGAACGCCGGGCGCAACTGCTGCATCCTCTATCAGGATGGGATGCAGAAAGACTTCAGCAAGAGCTGGCTGATCTACAAGTCGTAGCAGTCACCATTCGGTGACGGCTGCCTACCACATCGTCTTTGCCGCACGGCCCGCCCACTCCCGGTCGTAGGTATCGTGATCGAAATCTTCGGCCGCCGCCTTGAGCATCAGGCCGGGGGTCGGCAGCTTCGCCGGATCGGCAAAGTTCTCCGGGTTCCAAAGCTGCGCTCGCATAAGAGCGCGGGCGCACTGGAAATAGACCTCGTCGACGGTGATCACCACGATGGTGCGCGGGTGCTTACCATCCATCTCGAAACTTTCGAGCAGCGTCTCGTCGTTCGACACCATCCCACGGCCGTTGATGCGCATCGTCGTGTTCGAACCCGGCACCAGGAACATGAGCGCAAGGCGCGGATCGCGCACGATATTTGAAAGCGAATCAACGCGGTTGTTGC
>NZ_JABEPH010000142.1:0-13875 GCF_013004495.1 Rhizobium sp. SEMIA 4085 | reverse complement strand
CGAGCTGGCTTTCTCAACCGCGTAGTGCTCCCATGCTGGCCGCGCCTACTACAGCCACATTCTGAGAAAGCGCGTAGAGGATCTCTTTGTGCCAGACCGGCGCCGTATATTCGAACCCACCGTCGATTAGCCCGATGACAGTCGCCCCACGCCTCACGGCGGCAAGAACATCGCCCTGAACTGCAGGCGGGCAGACGAACACCTCATCTCCAGCGAAGGATGCCGCATCTGGAAGGCTCGGACCGACAAAGATGACCTTCATGACATGATAGCCTGTGAAACCGCACGATGTCCAAAGCGGCGTGCCTGCCCGCCCTGCGGATTCTCAAGAGCAGGGATAAAGGTTTTCGCAACGCTGAAAGGAAGTGCGGGATCGCTGAGAGCCAGGACGATGACTTGATCTATTTGCTTTTCCCGCAAGGCACTCAGTGTGTAGTCGAGATGTTGAGCGAGAGATTGCGGATAGGCCGGCGCCATCGTCGCCGGCATCGCCGGAACGGCCTGGAAAAGAGTGCGCGTCTGCAACGGGAGTGGTGCAAGGAAGGTTTCGGGCAAGATGTCGTCCCGTGAACCGCTGATATAGGTCAATCGGGATTGAGCTGCTTCGGTTACAGCCCGTATGGCCGCGCGAACGGGCGATGGATGAGCACCGCTTCCTGCCGTCACTTCGACAAAACGGACATTGGCGTCGTCATGAATATCGCCTGGGCCTAAAATTGCGGTGAAGCACGGAACGGCGATATCGCTCGTCATGTCGAAGAGCCGAAGTCCCAACCCGGCCGTTTCGATCTTTTCGATCAATTGATCCAAGGCCGGGTCCTGGAAACCGCGTGGATCGATGCAACGCGCGTGACGGTCCCTGTCATTGCCTATCTGCCAAAGGACATAGGCATCCCGTTCTATGCGCTCGAGAATGCCATGTAGCATTGCCTCCTTGAGCGTGTTTCCGGACGCCAAGCCATCAGAGGACATCCAGAAGCGGCATTCGCGTGTCCGGTCAAGGATCGCAGCCTCGAAAGGGATATAGATCTCGGTCCCCGACAAGAGTTCCCTGCCGAGCGCCCATTCGATCTCTTCGTCATCGCCTATGTCGTTCTTGTGGCGACCGATCAGACAGTTCAGCTTTTCGACCCTGCAGCCGGAGTCTTGAAGGTGACGCGCGCTTGCTTGGACAGTATCGACGGAAGGCTTGCCGGCAACGGCCCGTTCCAGGGCCTCCATGACGGCCGATACCTTCGCATCGTCGTCGCTCAGGCCCTTGCCTTGAGCGACGACGATCGAGCGGGCATTGGGTGTATAGGCACACCAAACCGGTATCCCGATACGATCGAGGCCCGTGTGACGTGCGACACGGGTGATGCCGAGATCAGCCAGAAACGGCGCGACACGCGTGAGCGTCTCTGACGGCCCGATGGTCCGGTCGGAATATGAAGGGACTTGAGCGGCTGTCAGAGCAGCATCTCAACCGTCGACGTGACCGGAAAACACCGTTTGCGCCGAAGAAACCGCGATGGCGAAGTCCACCTTCTTCACGAAGGTGCCTCCTGTCTTGCGGACGTCGGCAACAACTTGTGCCAGCTCTCCAACCGGCGATCCAAGCGGCTTGACCGTGCCTGCGTCAAGATCCGCAATCCAGAGATCCGCTTGTCCTGCAATACCGAATACGACAGCTTTTTCCATGAATTTTTCTCCATAAGGGCTGTATTAAAATCCGGCCTTTAAAAGGCCTTCCCGATAAAGGTCCTTCTGCCATTGTTCCTTGAAAGGAACGACGGAAAGCCATTTCTCGACATCGAAAACAGGATTGAGTGCTTCGGCGCGTTGCCGGTAAAACTGTGCCCGCCTTCGATCGCCGATCATCGCACAGCTCGCCGCCGCGATCCGGTGAGCCGGTGCTTTGTCTTTCATTGCCTCTACGTAATCGATTGCGTCTTGATACTGCTCAAGGAAGTAACATGCCCCTGCGGCGCACCAGAGATAGGCGTCGGGCGATATCGGGTTGAGCGAGATCGCTTTTTTGATCTTCGACAGCGCGTCCCCCGGGCGAGAAGCATGTACGAGCGTATCAGCATGGCTATAGATGACGTCGGCAAAATGCGGACTCAATTCCTCCGCCAGGCTGAGGGCCGAAACGCTGTGATCGACGTCGCCGAGATAGAGCTTGGCGACCCCCAATTCTCGATGTCCGCCGGCAAATATCGAATCTCCTTCGATGGCCTTGCCAGCGTTCGTTTCCGCCAGGCGCAGCAGCTCTTCGTTTCCCTGCGCCGTCACGAGCCACTCGCTCGTATAGGTGCGGGCAAGACCGGCAAATGCTGGCGAGAAGTCGGGATTGTACCGAAGAGCCTCCTTGAAGGCATGACGCGCCTTGCGGATATGAGGCAACGTCAGTTTGCCCATCAAGCTCGCGCCAACGAGATAGGAATGATACGCTTGAGGATCTGCCTCGATGTTCAATCTGGCCCGCTCGTTCTTCGCCAGCTCCTGCACAAGGGAAAAGGTCAGCCTCTGAGCAATGAGCCGCCTTTGTGTCGGCAGTGCATCCGATGTCATCGTAAAGCGCGTTGCCCAGATGACCTCGTCGGTGGGAAAATAGATAAGCTGGGCGTAGAGCCCCTCAGTCGAAAGCCGCGTTTCAAGGAGATAAGAAATCGAATGCCGCGCAACGACCTGGGCCTTGTCGGAGTCGCGACGAATTTGCTCGGCCGTGTGCGGTGCGACAATAGAAATGTTGCGAAGCGCGCAAAGCTCGATGGTGACGTCTTCGATCAGGGCGTTGGCAATAACGAGCCCGGCAACATGTCCCTGTGGGATTGGCGGAAGCAGTACGACGCGAGGAAGGACTGACGACGAAGGCTTGCCAGGCTCGATTCGAACGAGCGCGTCTTGCGGGCTCGATGGCAGGGCGCTGATTTTTGGCCTGCTTGCCTTTTCACGCCTGTCCCCGTCAGCCAGATTCGTTCCAGATAGCCGGCGAAGCATTTCCCTGATTTCTTCGTCGCCCGGATCTTTCTCCAGAAGATAAAGGCCCGCGGTGGATATTGCCCGGAGGTCATCGTTGCTTTGGGCATGTGGCAGCGCGTCAAAGAGCACTTCGCGCAGCTTCAATCTGTGATTGCGACGCTCTCCCGTGATCCAGTTGTCGATCGACCTGGTTGAGGGTTTCACGCTTGCCATGAAATCCCGCTGATGGAGGTCGCTGATCGCTCTCAATCGCGCCAACGGGGGCATTGCGCTGTCGAGAGCCTGAAGATCGACGGCAAGAGCCTCCGTGCGAAGCCGGATCGTACCGGAGGTGATCTGAAGCAGCGCCTCGTTCGTATCGTCGTCGATCTGTCGAATACGTGAGATCAATTTGCGCAGGTTAAGTCCCGACAGCTCGGCCTCCGCATCGGCCCATAGAAACTCCGAGAGCTCATGACGGCTCAGTTCATGGGTCTTGCGGCTGAAGAGATAAGCGACCATCACCAGGCCCTTGGCCGGATAGCGAATGGCGTTGCCATTCGCATCGGTCAGTCGCAGATCGCCAAATGTCTGTAGATACAGCACCAAAGTGTCTATCCTCGCTCGGGCTCTATCTGACTGGAACTGTCGCGATGGTTCTCGACCGGGTTTGCAGAGCCAAGGCTTCTGGTAAGGGCAAGCAATTTTTGGCGGACGTTAGGATCTTCGATTGCCAGAAATGCCTTGCTAAGGGCCACTCCCTCCTTCGACGTCATAAACAGCGTGACATCATCCGTATCGCGCCGCGGCTCGACATCGGGTGACGCGCCCGCATTGTTTTCGAAAAAGAACCCAACGGGGACTCTGAGAATTTCCGCAATCCTCTGGAGCCTGCTGGCACCAATTCGGTTCATACCCTTCTCGTATTTTTGCACCTGCTGAAATGTAATACCCAAGGCTTCCGCTAAACTGCCCTGGCTCAAGCCAAGAACCTTGCGCCGGACCCGCAGACGACCGCCTACATATACATCAATAGCATTTGGAGATTTCGCCTTCATGGGGCCCCTCATGGCTCATGCGACGTGCATCATGATGCATTCCGTCAAAAATGCAACTAAAGGTGATCTTTTATCGAACGATATTCTTGGTGTCCCACCAAGGACCGTCTTAATGTTATGCAACCAAGTCTAACTGGTTTCAATTCAAGGTACCTGACTTGGGAATAGACGTGCGACGAGTCCGACGGCAGCTTATTTTAGCATGAAATACTATACCGCTATTTAAAATTGTGTCACGTCGATTTCACGCATCCGCGGCAATTTTTACAGTTATGCTTCCTCCGTCAATACTGGGGGCTTTCGGCCGGCGAGCAATCGCAGCGTCAGCGAGTTTTTCTATTGGGTCGATGCGTCATCGGTGATCACCACCGCTAAAGATCGGGGTTATGAGAACTATGGAATTACCTTCTATACAGGTCAATCATGCCGATCGTCTTTTTGCCTGCCGGCAGAAGATCGAAGAGGCCGTTCACGAGATCATTTTCAGCGAGGGGCTAATGGAGTTTTCGGCAGCAGAGATCGCCATGGCGGTCGCTGATATCGCCGACGATTATATCCTGACGATTGCCAAGCAGAAATCGGCAACGCACTAGCTGGGCTTGTCATCGGATCCAAGGTTTGACGTCTGGGGCGCCATGACAAATGCCTCTGCGAAGGCCGTCAGCCTCAGCTCGTGATTCGGAAGTCCGATGGCGCCTCATCCAAGGAGGCCTGTTTGGTCACGACACTGGAAACGGACGCGCCGACGGGTCCGTTCCAAAACTGTTCCAACATTGCGGAAACCGCCGCATCCTGTCCGGCAATCAATGCGGTCACAGATCCGTCATCTTCGTTTCGCACCCAGCCGGTCAAGCCGAACCGCTGTGCCTGGGTCTTTGTCCATATGCGGAAGCTGACGCCCTGGACCCGCCCCGATATGTGCACGAGCGTCGCCTTGCGATCATCCGCCATGACCACCTCCCTGAATGCCTTTTCGTGAATGTGAAGTGCATGAAAGGAAATGCAAGCACCTTCTGTGCAAGCAGAACGGCGCCAGCATCTTTCAGCCGTAGAGATAGTTCGGAAGCCAAAGTGCCATTCCCGGCCAAACATACATGATGACCATGCAAAGGATGACGATCAGCATGTAGGGCATCATACCTGCGAAGATCTGGTTGAGCGTGACGTGCGGCGGTGAAACGCCCTTGAGATAGTAAGCCGACATCGCCACCGGCGGCGACAGGAAGGCTGCCTGCAGGTTGACGAAGACGAGGACGCCCCAAAGGATGGGGTCGATATCGAAGTGTCTCAGCATCGGCAGGAAGATCGGCACGAAGATAATGATGATCTCGGTCCATTCCAGCGGCCAACCGAGAATGAAGATGATCGCCTGCGACAGGATCATGAACTGCACCGGTGTCAACTCAAGCGCCAGCACCCATTCTTCGATCAGCGCCTGCCCTCCCAGAATGGCGAAAACGGCGGAGAAAAGCGCGGAGCCGACGAAGAGCCAACAGACCATCGCCGTCGTCTTCGCCGTCAGGAAGACTGCCTCCTTGGTGCGTTTCCAGTTGAGCGTTCTGGCCTGGAATGCCAACAGGAAGGCGCCGGCCGCGCCAACTGCGGCAGACTCGGTTGCCGTTGTGATACCGAACAGGATGACGGCGAGCACGACGACAGTGAGGAGCGCGAGCGGCATGACGGAGGACACCAGAAGCTTTATCACCTGAAGCCGCTCCGCACCCATATTGTAGTAGTAGCGGGAAAGGGCCGCAGCAGCGATTGCTGCAACGAGTGCGAACGACACGTAGAAGCTCGTCGCCGGGCCATTGACCATGGCCGCGCCCGCGTCTGCAGCCGGCGCTCCGAGCTGCTCCAGCCCTTCGGGGGCTTCCGCCTCGCCTGCGGCCTGCGGGTGGATAACAACATACCACCACACCATCAGCAGTGTGAATGCAGTCAAGGAGAAGGGCACGAGGGCTGCACAGAAATTCTTGAAGAGCGTCCAGTAGGTGAGCCGTCCCTCAGCCGTTTCGAGTGCCATCGCCTTCGATGGCGAGCTCAATGCACGAAGAAGACCGAGCATCATGTTTTGCGAATAGGCCGCCTGAAGACTGCGCATCCAGCTTGCCACCGGAACCCGTGTCTGGTCCTCCGGCAAGGCGGGAGCGACTTTCGGATTGATCGCCGCCCAGGTGAGAATATAGGCGAGATAGAGGAACGCCAGGAAGAAACCCGGAAACATCGTCGCAGCGTAGAGCTTGACCACGGACTGGCCAGCAACCGCCGCATAGACAATGATCATCACCGAGGGCGGGATCAGGATGCCGAGCGTACCGCCAGCGGTAATGACGCCGGAGGCAAGCTTCACGTCATAGCCCGCTCGCAACATCGGGCTCATAGCGATCACCCCCATCAGCACGACGACGGCGCCGACGAGACCGCTCGCAATCCCCCAGAACGTGCACACGATCAGGGTTGCCACGGCAAGCGACGCGGGAACGCGCCGGAACGACAGCTGGATGCTGTAGAACATCTTGTCGACCAGCGCGCCGCGCTCCATCACGTAACCCATCAAGACGAAGAGCGGGATGGAGATCAAGACGTCGTTGGTCATTGCCCCGTAGGTGCGCTGAACCATCAGATCGAAGACGCGATTGTCGATCCAGTGTTCGGCGGGATTATAAAAGGCGTAGAATCCGAAGAGCATGCCGAGCCCCATCAGCGTAAAGGCCGTCGGGAAACCCATCATGATGACGACCACGATGAGCATCAGCATCGTCATTCCAAGGAACGGATCGCTCACGTTTCGATATCTCCCCCCATTCCCCGTTGACGCGCTGCCCTGTCTAGGTCGTGGGCACGCTCGATCGCTGCCTCGCGCGTCTTTGCGTCTACGTGCTCGCTTTGCGCAAGCTGCTCGGCAACAACGTCAATCTCCTCCACGTCCTTGAGCCGGGCCGGCCACTCGCCGGTCCTCAGGCAGACGATGCAGCGAAGGATTTCGGCAAGCCCCTGCAGCATGACGAGCGCGCCCGCTACCGGAATGACCGTCTTGAAGTAATAGATCGGCGGGCCTTCTGCGGTCACCGTCGAATGCTCGCCGATCCGCCAGGAAAGCGCGGCATAGTCATAGCCGGCATAAACGAGGGCGGCGACGCCAGGCAGGAAGAAGAGGACGTAAAGGACGAGATCGAGCCCAGCCTGGATCCGGGGCCTTAGCGAGCTATAAAGAAAATCGCCGCGCACATGCGCATTCTGCGCCAGCGCGTAGGCTCCGGCGAGCATAAACAGGGTACCATAGAACATGTTGCTGGCGTCGAAGATCCACGCCGTCGGCATGTTCAGGATGTAACGCTTGAACACCTCGACGCAAACCAGCGTCATCAGGCCGATGATGAGCCAGGCCGAAGCTTTTCCGACCCACACGCTGACTGCATCCACCCTGAGCAGAAAATGCTGAACGTTCACGCGTGCCCCCGGGAAAGAGCATATCCTCACTGCAAGCATCACCGGGGCTCCTGCCCGGTGATGCTTGAATCATAGGTCAGAGTTCCTTTGCCACCCCTTTTGGTCCGAAGTAGTGATCAAAGACCAAACGCCGGCCGACGACGGTGTCCTGCTCCCATCGCGTTGCCCGCTCCGCAAAGGCGATCTGCGATTGAAGAATCTCCTTGAACAGCGGGTTTTCGCCGGCCTTCTTCTTCACCACCTCGTCGTAGACCTCCAGTTGCCTTTTCAGGATCGCCTCCGGCGTCTTGTAGAACTTCACCTTGTCGGTCGTCTGCATCTCGACATAGTCTTTCGAATAGCGGTCGATGGCCTTCCAGGCCATGTCCTGAGACGCCGCCTCCACGGCATTGGTGATGATTGCCTTCATCTGTTCGGGCAGGCCGTCATACTTGGTCTTGTTGAACATGACCTCGAATTGCTCGGCATTCTGGTGGTAGCTTTGCAGCATGCAGATTTTCGAAACGTCTGGAAAACCGAGGACGCGGTCGGATGAGGCATTGTTGAACTCGGCCGCGTCAAGCAGACCACGGTCAAGCGCCGCGACGATCTCGCCGCCCGGCAAAGCGTTGACCGCCGCCCCAAGACCGGTGAACACGTCGATCGAAATGCCGACCGTGCGGAATTTCAGGCCCTCGATATCCTCGGCTTTGGCGACCGGCTTCTTGAACCAGCCGAGCGGTTGTGTCGGCATCGGACCATAGGGAAACGAAACGACGTTCGCGCCGATCGATTCGTAAAGCTTGGCGAGCAGCTCCTTGCCGCCGCCATATTTATGCCAGGCAAGCAGCATGTTGGCATCCATCGCAAAGCCTGGACCCGAGCCCCAAAGCGCCAGTGCCGTCTGTTTGCCGTAATGATAGACAAGCACGCCGTGGCCGCCGTCGAGCGTCCCCTGGGAGACCGCATCGAGCAGGCCGAAGGCCGGCACAACGGCACCCGCCGGCAGTACCTCGATCTTGAGATCCCCGCCGGTCATGTCGTTGACCTTCTGTGCAAAATCGAGTGCGAACTCGTGAAAGATATCCTTGGAAGGCCAGGTGCTCTGCCAGCGCATGTTGACCGGCCCCTGCGCCTTGACGACGCTTGGCGCCGCCATCATCGCGGCGCCGGCCATGGCTGCGCCGCTTAGGAATCTACGACGCGACGTTTTCCTCTCGACCTGGGTTCTGCGTTTCATTACTTCCTCCCGAAACATGGGCTTTTCTCGCCCTTTGATGAGCGGGATGAGGAAAGGGCATGCCGTGTCCGCCCGCATCCCGTTCATGATCTAGGTTCTTAACTTCAGATAATACTCCTCAACGAGCCCCAAGCAAAGATTGCAGAAATGGACACTTGAGCAGTTCCTCAAATCCGCACGACTCATCGAAGGAAAACAGGCGATCGGGAAGGTGGTTTGTGAATATCCGCCCAATTCTAGAAAGGGGAATCCTCAGCCTTTGCGAGCATCCGGCGGCCACGGCGGAAGTCGATGATCGTATGCCAGAGCACGGCAGCCAGGATGACTGCACCGCCCAAGAACGTGGCGGCCGGCGGTTGTTCGGCAAAAAACAGCCAGACCCAGAAGGGTGTCAGAATGATTTCCATGGTGCCGAGAAGGGCAGCTTCGGCCGGCGGCATACGTCGTGCACCCGCAAGGAACAGAACCAGCGCAATGGAGAAATTCGTAGCCCCGAATGCCGCAAGCACGACCCAGTTGTGAAGATCAAGGGAACCGACCGAACCGAAAGGTGCAAAGAGGATCAGGGTGAGAAACGCACTGACGATGGTCGGGGGAAGGCTTGGCACATCGGGATTGATGCGGGGAATGATGATGACAAGGGCAAATGAGACGGTCATTCCGAGCGCCAGAAGGTCGCCAGTTCCTGTGCCGCCGCCGATTGAAGAGGCCACGATGACCGCCACTCCCGAGAAACACACGCCCCCGGCAACGAGGGTTCGCCTTGCGACTTTCTCCTTCAGGATCAGCCAGCCGAAGAGGGCGGCAATGAAGGGCGCGGTGGCGTAGATCATCGTGACGTTCGCAACGCTGGTCATAAAAAGTGCGCCGATGAAGCAGGCCTGACTGAAGGTTTGACATCCAATCATCGCAAGACCCGAGGGATGGAAGACCGAGCGCCATTGACGCCTGGAAAAGCCGCCTTCCAGGAAGAGGCTCGGAACCAGGAGAAAAAGACCGCCGAACAGCGAGCGCCAGGCGATCGTCGTCCACACATCGACGGTCAAGAGCCGCGAATAGAGCCCACTTGCGCTCCAGGCAAGAGTCGCGGCGACCACAAAAGCAATGCCTTTTTCGTGCTCGCTGAGCGCCAACGATCGCGCCTGAAGGTGGATGGTCATGCGGGCTGCCTTGGGAAAGACTGAAGCGACACGATCTGTGTGCGCCCGTAATTGACATCAGGCAAACGAATAGTAGAGATGTCTGCCATCGGATTTCTTTGTGGCTGCCCATGCGTGAACCAATTGAAAGCGACCTGCTGCGGACATTTCTGGTTGTGACCGAAACGTCGAACTTTTCGGCCGCCGCTCAGCGCATCGGCCGAACCCAGTCGGCTGTCAGCGCTCAGGTGAAACGACTAGAGGACACGATCGGCGAAGCGCTTTTCGAAAGAGGCGCGCGCGGCGTTGCACTGACAGGCGCTGGGACGCAGCTCCTTCCCTATGCTCGACGGGTGATCGACCTTCTGAATGAGGCAACGGCGACGATCCGGACCAAGCCGCTGGACGGGCCTGTTCGCATCGGTATCCCCGAAGAATATAGTCAGACCGTATTGCCGGCCGCACTTGCTGCATTCTCCGTGCGCCACCCGGCCGTCGAGGTGACGATCTCTTGCGATTACACATCCCATAATCTCGCAGCGCTCGAACGCGACGAACTCGACCTCGCCGTCGTCTTCGACTGGAGCAATCAGATCAACGGCGAGGTACTTTGCATCGACCCTACGGTTTGGGTGACCTCGCTGGTGCATCGGTTGCACGATGCCGATCCGCTACCGATCGCAATTTACAGAAATTCGACCTGGTGCCGCGATTTCGCACTTCGTTCGCTGGAGCAGCACGGCCGCAGATACCGCATTGCCGTCATTGCCGATACGAGTTCCGGACTGAAGAACGCGGTCGCCGCCGGGCTTGCGGTAACCACGCTCTCCCGTAGCAACATCCCGCCCGGATGCCGGGAACTGACAAGTGCTGATGGCTTTCCGCTGGTCGATTCATCCCGGGTCGTATTGCGCCGCAGCCGGCATCATTCCACCGCGGCGATCCAGGAACTGGCCGAAAGGGTGCGGGAGGCCTTCCAGCCTATGGCCGCTCTTGCGCCAACATGATGCGACGGCGAAGGCGTCGCCGGGTGTCGGAGGGGCTTTCGGAGAAGCTTGCCCGGTAGCTCCGGGCAAAGGCGGAAGCCGAATTGAAGCCGGTTGCGGCGGCGATATCGGCAAAAGATGCCTTGGTCTCGATCACCTTGCGACGGGCAGCATTCAACCGCAACGCCAGATAGTGCACGTGCGGCGGCGCTCCAATGCTCTCCTGAAAGAGCCCCTGCAGATGGCGCGCGCTGATGCCGACGCGGCGCGCAATCCTGGCCAGAACCAAAGGCTGCTCGATGTTGTCTTCCATCAACCGGATCGCGTGAGCGACACGCGGATCGCGCATCCGCAAACTGACAGTCGATGGAGAAAGCTCGTGCTCGGAATGGAAATCTGCTTGTTCGTAGCTGAAGAGCCGGCTGACCTCTAGCGCCAGCGAATAGCCTTGCCGCTGCCGGATCACCTCGAGCATCAGATCGACGGTCGGCAATGAGCCGGCAGTGGTCAGCCGCTTGCCATCGATGACGAAGCGCTCCCTTGAGGCACGAACATAAGGGTAGGCGAGCGCGAAATCTTCGAAATCCTCCCAATGAATAGTCGCAGAATACCCATCAAGAAGGCTTGCTTCGGCAAGCAGCCACGTGCCGGATTCGATGCCGGCAATCATCGTTCGGTAGCGAGTAGCCTGCGAGAGCTGCATCTTCAGCGCCGGAGTGGCGCTTTGCCGCCAGTTGTAGCTTGCGAGCACGAAGAGCGGCGCCGTATCGGCCGTTGCCTTGAAGGGCGCGCAGGCGGGAACCGGGATGTCGCTCGTGGTTGGAGCCGGATCGCCATCCACGGTCAATAGACGCCAGCGATAGATCTCGCTGCCGGAAATGCGGTTGGCGCCTCGCAACGGCTCGATCACCGAGGCGATCAGGATCAGGTTCGTTTCCGGCAAAATCAGAAGGTCGATATCGAGCCGTTGTGTCGATCGCGCCAGCATGGACTCTCCACGATTTTGCCGAAACTGTATCACCTAGTTCCGTTAATGCAAAGCAATGGGCGGAGCTTTGCCGCGTAATGCTCTCAATACGAGGGAGAACAAAATGCCTCTTGTGATGAACCGCGATGTCTTCATCACCTGTGCCGTGACCGGCGCCGGCGATACGGTCTCGAAATCCAGCCACGTTCCCGTTACTCCCAAGCAGATCGCGGATTCCGCGATCGATGCCGCCAAGGCTGGGGCGGCAGTCGTTCACTGCCATGTCCGCGATCCGGACACCGGTGCCGCAAGCCGACGCAACGACCTCTACAAGGAAGTCACCGATCGCATCCGCTCCGCCGAGATCGATGTCGTGCTCAATCTGACGGCCGGCATGGGCGGCGACCTGATTTTCGGCAATGTCGAAACGCCTCTGCCCCTCAACCCAAAAGGGACCGACATGGCGGGCGCCAGCGAGCGTGTCAGCCATGTCGGCGAATGCCTGCCGGAAATCTGCACGCTCGACTGCGGGACCATGAACTTCAGTCTCGGCGACTATGTCATGACCAATACGCCAGGCATGCTGCGCGCGATGGCGAAAAAGATGACCGATCTCGGTGTGCGGCCAGAAATCGAGGCCTTCGATACCGGCCATCTCTGGTTCGCCAAACAGCTTGCCGACGAAAGCCTGATCGAGGACCCGGTGCTGATCCAGCTCTGCATGGGTATCCCATGGGGAGCGCCGGACGATCTCAATACCTTCATGGCGATGGTCAACAACGTGCCGCAGAGCTGGACCTTTTCGGCCTTCTCGATCGGCCGCAACGCCATGGCCTATCCGGCAGCGGCTATTCTCGCCGGCGGAAACGTCCGTGTCGGCCTGGAAGACAATCTCTATGCCGGCAAGGGCAGGCTTGCGACCAATGCCCAGCTTGTCGAAAAGGCAGTCCAGGTGGTCGAAGGCATGGGCGCGCGTATCATCGGACCGGAAGAGGTCCGAAAGAAGCTTAAACTGACGAAGCGCTGAGGGCCGGATGATAAAGATCAACAAGGCAGCCTGCATAGGCGGCGGCGTCATCGGCGGCGGATGGATTGCTCGCTTCCTTCTCGCCGGTATCGACGTTGACGTCTTCGATCCACATCCTGACGCGCGCCGCATCATCGGCGAGGTCCTCGCCAATGCCGAACGGGCCTATGCGATGCTGACAGGCGCACCGCTGCCAAAACGCGGCAAGTTGACCTTCTGCGGCAGCTTGGAAGAAGCCGTCGTCGATGCCGACTGGATCCAGGAAAGCGTGCCCGAACGGCTCGACTTGAAGCGTAGCGTCTTAGCCCAGATCGACGCGGCAGCGCGACCGGACGCCTTAATTGGCTCGTCGACGTCGGGCCTGCTGCCGACCGATCTTCAGCAGGACATGCAGTATCCGGAACGCCTCTTCGTCGCCCATCCCTATAATCCGGTCTATCTCCTGCCGCTGGTCGAGATCGTCGGCGGTGAGAAGACGGCGATGGCGACGATCAAGGCCGCGATGGAAAAATTGCCGCCGATTGGCATGAAGGGCGTTCACATCGCCAAGGAGATCGAGGCTTTTGTCGGCGACCGCCTTCTCGAGGCGCTGTGGCGCGAAGCCCTCTGGTTGATCCATGATGATATCTGCACAGTCGAGACGCTTGACGACGTGATCCGCTATTCCTTCGGCCTGCGCTGGGCACAGATGGGTCTCTTTGAGACCTATCGGATTGCAGGTGGCGAGGCTGGCATGCGCCACTTCCTCCAACAGTTCGGTCCGTGCCTCGCATGGCCCTGGACGAAGCTCACCAATGTCGTCGATCTTGACGACGCGCTCGTCGAAAAGATCGGCCAGCAGTCCGATGAGCAGGCAGCTGGCCGTTCCATTCGTGAGCTCGAACGAATTCGCGACGAAAATCTCGTCGGTATCCTTCAGGCCCTGAAGGGGTCCAATGACCGACTCTTCTACACATCTCCGAGCCCCCGGGACTCCTGAGCAACTCGTTTGACGACTTATGCTTGCAAAAACAAAACATCAAGTCTCAATACGAGGCCTACGACTTACGACACATACTCATCTTTTATCCATCGCGCATGCATCGA